>JASHUI010000325.1:0-19147 GCA_030040095.1 Streptosporangiaceae bacterium
CAGCTTGTCACCGCGACGCCGGCTTGTTACGCCACGCCGCCGGTGTTACATTCGCCGCGAATCGGTATGAAAGGACGGGTGCGATGCGCAGACCAACCAAGCTGGGCCATGTCGAGGTGACGTCCGCCTTTCCTGCTGCGCCAATCGAGCGAGCACCGGTCACCGAGACGACGCCCGTCGTCATTCGCGATTCGGGAACACTCGGCAAGGTCGCGGAGTGGACGCCCGAGTACATCTCGAAAAGACTCGCAGGCCGCACCATCCCGATCAGCATCGCGGACGCCGACGGCGCATTCCGTTATGACCCCGGCTTGGAATTAGGACTGCGATTCGAGGATATCCCCGGAGCCGATTTGGCCCGCGAGTTCCGCGCGGGCGACCGCAAGCTCTGCCTGCAGCAGGCCCCGATCGAGTCGCAGGTGCCCGAGCTGCTGGACGAGCTGAGCGTGCCGCCGTACGTGCCCAGCGGGAAGATCAACGACATCAATCTGTGGATCGCCTCCGCGGCCTCCAGCACGCCATTGCACTACGACGACATGCACAACGTCTTCGCTCAGGTGGAGGGCCACAAGCGATTCCTGCTGTTCAACCCGGCACAGTTCGACGTTCTCTACCCGGGACCGCTCAACACCAGGATCGAGGCAAAAAGCCGCGTTGACCTGACCCGCCCCGACTTCCGGCGCTTTCCCAAGCTCGCGGAGGTCGAGTACTGGGAGGCTGTCGTAGGGCCGGGCGACCTGCTGTTCATGCCCGCCTACTGGTGGCACCAGGTGTCGGCGCGGGACGTATCGGTCTCGGTCAACTACTGGTGGCGTCCGGACGTCCGTGACGTGCTGTGCCCGGCGTTCTTCCGGCAACTCCACCTGAACATCAACCTGGAGGACGCCCACTCCCTGTTCGAGGCATTCGACTTCGACGGCCTCGATGCCGGCCGCGGCGCCGACGGCCGCACCGCCTCGTTGCTGGCTCTGACCGACCTCGTCCTGGCCAGCGGGGAGCCGGGCGCCGCCGTCCGTGTCTGCGGCGGAATCGTCGTGGCCGCGCTTCGCGACCGCTGCCGGGTGCACGGGCTTGCGGCCGACAAGCCCGTACGTGAGCTGCTCAACGCCCTGATCGCACTCGACGACCCGATTGCCGCCGACGGCTCGCCGGCCCGCGCGTGCCTGGCCAAGGCCCTGGCCACCCGTCCCGGCCATCCCATCCCCGCCACCGAGGCCGCCGAGCTGATCGCCGGGCTCCGCGGGTTTGCCCCGGTCACCTCGCCGTGAATCCGGGCCGGGTCACAGGCCGGAGGTGAGCTCGGCCACGATGTCCGCCGCGGGCTGCTGCTTCCTGGCGAGCGCGACGCTCTGCCCGGCCCACATCGACAGCGGTTCGATCTCCCCCGTGGTCCCGACCATCGGCGGCGCCGGCTCGTAGCGAACGATGTCCTCGCCGGAGGCGAAGTGCGCGATCACATCGCCTTCTCCCGGCCGCTGCCCGAGCGGGGGGCAGCCCGCGGCCTGCCATGCCTTGGCCGTTGAGTTGCGCAGGGCGCGGTGCGGAGCATCCGGCCAGCCGACCGCGTACAGGCTGGGATACCACTGCGGGACGGTCTCGGCCGCCGCGATCAGCCGGCGGCGGTAGTCCTCGTGGATCGGCATCTCCTCGGCCAGCAGGAACCGCGTGCCCAGCCACGCGGCCTGGGCGCCCAGGGCGAGCACCGCGGCCACTCCGCGGGCGTCACCGATCCCGCCGGCCGCGATCACCGGCACCGGCGTCACGGCGTCCACCACGGCGGGCACCAGCGCCAGCGTCGCGACGGTGCCCCACACGTGCCCGCCGGCCTCCCAGCCCTGCGCGACGATGACGTCCACGCCGGAATCGACCGCCCGCCGCGCCTCCTCGGCACTGCCGACCGTGTGCAGGACGATCCCCCCGGCGTCGTGCACGCGCTGGACGTAGCCGCTGGGATCTCCCCAGAAAAACGAGACGATCCGCAGGCCGGCCTCGAGAGCCTGGTCAAGGCGCCGGTGGTGATCTTCGGTGAGAACGAGGTTGCCGGCGAACGGCCGCGTGGTCAGCGCCGCCGTCTCCCTGACAACGGCCCCGGCGTCATCGGACCAGGTCAGCGTCAGCGTGCCGAGCGCGCCGGCGTTCGAGACCGCCGCGGCCAGCCTGGGAACCGCGGCCATGGGCGCCTGGACGATCGGCCGTTCGATCCCGAGCAACTCGCATACCGGCGTGCCCACTGCGTTCTCCCCCTCGCGATCTTTGCTGATCCGCCGGGCGCCGCCTGGCCCGCCCGCGACGCGGTATCACCGATAGGACGACGGCATCGACTCGGGGGACCGCCGGTCCCAGCCGTGAAACTTCGAGTAGTCGCCTGCGTCCCAGGCCTCGCGGAGCCCCGGGGTGCTCAGATCCCAGTCCGGGCGGATCTCGCTGGTGGCGGCGCGCAGGTCGCGCCACAGGTCGTAGAACGACGGGCGGCCCCAGAACCAGTAGCCGTTATAGAGGCTGTGCACGACCAGCCCCGGCTTGAGCACCAGGGTGTGCGGGATCATGGGGTTGTGCTCGGGGTCGGTGAACTCCTGGATGTCGAGATCCTTCTGGACGATCCGGCCGGGATCGGACAGGAAGGTCCACTGGGCGCCCACCGACGCGCGGAACTCCTGCAGGGAGTGATGGTCGTCGGTGGCGATGGTGGCCACCTGGGTGTAGCCCACCGCGATCTTCGGATAGTTGGCCGCCAGCTCCAGGTGCTGCTGGTGCTCTTTGGGGCAGTAGTTGCCGCGCGCCAGGGTGAGGATCAGCGGGTCGCGGCCCTGAAGCTCGCTCAGGGTACGCACCGTGCCGGTGTGGTCCGGGAGCGCGTAATCGGGGAAGGTGCCGCCAGGTCTGATATCAGGACGCATCGGATGACTGCCCTCACAGCCGCGAGTGCCAATCGGATGGTGCCACTGTCAACGACGTTACGACACGCGATCCTACCCAAAAGCATCAGGCCGACACCTGGAGCAACTGAAGTGACCCCCGGGTTGGGAGGGGCAGGGCCAGGTAAACCGTGATATCGCGCCCTGATCATCATAAAAAATCATGTATGGTCCCCGGCGGCCCTGTGCGACCCTGAAAGAGCGGCCGCGGAACGGCTATCACGCGCCATTGATTATGCCAGCTGTTTGATTATGTTGATTTGCATGAGGGTAATAGGCCTCGGTGGCGGCCTGCACGACCGTTCGGCATGCCTGTTCGAGGATGGCCGCCTGACGGTGGCGATCGAGAACGAACGGCTGTCCCGGGTGCGGTATGGCGTCGACCACGAGTTATTGACCCACTGCTTCGACCAGGGCACGTTCCGGCCGCTGCTCATCGCGCAGGCCCGTGACGGGACGACGCCCGAGGTCCGGTACGTGCTCGGCGACCGCCGCCCGGCGCTCGTCGCGCATCAGCTGCAGCGGCTGCCGTCGCTGTGGCGGTTCGGCGACGTCCGCCTCGCGGACCAGCTCTTGCGCACCCGGCCGATGCCTTCGCACCACTTCGCTCACGCGGCGTCGGCGTTCCTGGTCTCGCCGTTCGAGGAAGCCGTCACGGTGGTGATCGACGCCTTCGGCAGCCTGAACCGTCGCCAGCGGGACAGCTCCGAGTCGACGAGCGTGTGGTACGGACGAGGCAGTGACCTGCGGCTGGTCCGCCGCTGGTACTCCCGGCGGGTGCCAAGGAACGGATCGGGCAGGCCGCGCCCGGCACCGCACGAGTGCACGTCGCTCGGCGTCTTCTACAGCGACGTGACGATCGCGTGCGGGTTCCGCGTGCTCGATGCCGGGAAGACGATGGGCCTGGCGCCGTGGGGTGACAGCCGCTACGTCGCGGCCATGCGGTCGTTCGTCCACCTGGCCGACGACGGGTCGGTGCACATCGACCCGGGCTACGTCGGCTGGCTCGTCGAACGGGAGCAGGAGCTGGCCGGGATGACCGACCAGGAAGAGCACGACCAGGTGACCGCCGCGCTGGCCCGGGCCGCCCAGGAATGCCTGGAAGAGGCGGTGCTGCATGTGGTGCGCTGGGCGCTGGCGGACGCCCCGTCCGCCCGGCTCTGCCTGGCCGGCGGCGTGGCGCTCAACGCGGTGGCCAACCGGCGCATCCTGGTCGAGACCGACGTGGACGAGCTGTTCGTCCAGCCCGCTGCCAGCGATTCCGGCATCGGCATCGGCGCGGCCGCGTGGCACTACCTGCGTGCCACCGGCCGGGAACGGTCGTGGGTGATGGAATCGGCGTTCGGCGGCCGGCCCTATGACGAGCGGGCCATCCTCGCCGCGCTCGAGGACAGCGGCCTGTCGTGGCGGCGCAGCACCGATCCGGCCGCCGAGGCGGCCGGGATGATCGCCGACGGCGAGCTGGTGGCATGGTTCCAGGGCGGCAGCGAGTTCGGCCCGAGGGCGCTGGGCAACCGGAGCATCCTCGGCGACCCGCGCCAGCCCTGGATGCGTGACCACGTCAACAAGGTCAAGTCGCGGGAGTGGTTCCGCCCGCTCGCCCCCTCGGTCCTTGCCGAGTACCAGTCGCAGTGGTTCGAGTTCGGGCACGACCTCCCGTTCATGGTGGTCTGCGCGATGGCACGGCCCGAGCGGCGCGCCGCGATCCCGGCGGTCGTGCATATCGACGGGACCTCCCGCATCCAGAGCGTCTACCCCGGCCGGACGCCGCTGTACCACCGCCTGATCAGCGAGTTCCACCGGCGCACCGGCGTGCCGATGGTGCTGAACACCAGCTTCAACATCAAAGGGCCGATCGTCGAGACGCCCGCGGAGGCGGCGCAGACGTTCGCCAGGTCAGGGCTCAACGCGCTGGTGATCGGCGACTTCGTCGTCAGGCACCCGGCGGTGCCGTCGTCGCCGGTCAGCCCACCGGCGGCGAACTGACCGGCCACCGGCGGATGCGGTAGGGCAGCCAGACCGCCGCGCCGCCGGCGACGAGCGCCAGGTCGGCCTCGGCGAGCTCGGCGAGGGTTTCCTTGTCCGCGTCCGCCACCAGGACCGGCCGGTCCAGATCCGGCCCGAACAGGCCGGTCACCGCCGGAAGGTCGACGGTCAGCTGCCTCGCGTCGGCCCGGCTGTCCAGCACGGCGGCAAACGACGGGCCCCGGCGCCAGCCGAACATGGCATACCGCCACCGGCGCCGCCAGTCCGGCTGGTTCCCCGCCGGCACCAGGTGAGCGAGCCGCTGGTGCAGGGCGGCGGGCAGCCGGCCGGACCACGCCAGCGGCAGCCCGTACGTCAGCGCCGCCTTGTTCAGCTCGATCCAGCCGGGCAGGGCGGCGTCGTCGACGGTGGTGTCCCCGGCGACATCCAGCGCCGCCACTCCCGCCGTGGCGAGCGCACGCACGTCGGCGGACGTGATCGCCGGAATGCCCTTCACCTGGATGATTAGGCGAAGGCCGCAGACGCCGCTCTCCGCGAGCCGGCCGGCGAGCCCGGCCAGTTCCGACCGGTCGCAGGCCACGGTGACCAGCTGCGGCAGGCCCGCCGGAGGTTGCCCGCAGCTCACCGCGGACCGGACCGCGGAGGTGTCGCAGAAGGGCAGCGCGGGTGCGACCGCGCGGCCGGAACCAGGCTGCCGGGGCAGCCGGTACGGTCCCGGCTTGCTGCCGAGCACGAGAATCTCAGAGGCTGGCAAGGGAATACGCCTCCCCCCAGCCCGGCTGCTGCCCGGGGACCGCCCTGGTGGCGAGCGCGACCCAGGTGTCGTTCTCGGCAAAGACCAGCCCGTCGCGCTGCCAGTCCCGCAGCCAGCACGCCACCTGCTGCCCGTCGGCGTCGTACCCTCCTGCGGCCAGGGCCGCGAGCAGGCCGGGCACCGGCAGGTGCCGGGCCAGCGTGAGGTAGGTGACCGCGGGCAGCCCGGTCAGGACATGCTCGCGCGGTTCCCAGCCGGCCCTGCGATCCGTGATCACCACGGCGTCGTCGAAGGCGCGGTAGCTCAGGGCCGAGTGCTCGTACCCCTCCCGCCAGGCGCGCATGGCCGCCTTGAGCCGGCTCGCGATGTCTTCGCTGAGACCGCGTGGCCGGTACTGGAACATATAGGCCAGGTCGGCCAGTTCGGAAACCGGCAGGTCGTAGACGATCTCGTACCAGGGGCGGGCGAGCCGCGGGTCGTCGATGCCGAGTTCCGGGCGCTCGTAGAGCGGCGAGAACCGCTCCAGCGTGATACGGACCACGGCGTCCGGCGGCGGCAGGTGGACCAGCGCCGGAAGCTGGGCGACCACTCCCGCGTAGTCGCGGTCCCAGTCCTCGCCGGGGAAGCCGTAGAGGTAATTCCACACCGGGAAGACGCCGTACTCGCGGAACCGCCGCAGCGCGGCCACCTGGCCCGCTCCGGTGGCACCCTTGTCCATCAGGTCGAGCACGCGCGAGGAGAAGTTCTCCAGACCCGGCTGCACCGTGGTGACGCCGGCGGCTGCCAGCGCGCGCACCTGTTCCTCGCGCACGTTCGACTTCACCTCGTAGAAGATCCGCAGGTCCCATCCGGTGTCGGCGAGCCGCGGCAGGAGGCCGTTGAACATGGCCGGATCCAGGATGTTGTCGGTGAGCATGAGGTCGAGAACGCCGAACTCGCTGACCGCCGAGCTGATCTCTGCGAAGGCGCGGTCCTGTGGCTTGGCCCGGAAGGCGATGTTGCCGGGGTTCAGCCCGCAGAACGTGCACTGCCGTTTCTCGCCCCACCAGCAGCCGCGCGATGTTTCCAGCCGGATCGCCGGCCTGGTGATCCACGGCCGGACCGGCGAGTCCCGTACCTGCGCGAAGAACGGCCGCAGGTTCGGCGACGGGATGCTTGCGCCGGCGACCGCGGTGGCCACGTACGGATTGGCGCGGCTGGCGCCCGCCTCGTCGCGCCAGCACAGGCCGGTGACGGAGGTGAACGGGGCGTCGCCGGCCAGCGCCGACATCAGCTCGGTGAGCGCGAGCTCGCCCTCGCCGCGGATCACGAAGTCGACCTGGGGGAAGTTGCGGTGCAGGGCGGCACCCATCGGCCCGTCGCAGTTGCTCCCGCCGAAGACGATCCGCAGATCCGGGCGGCGCCGCTTGAGCTCCTGCGCCAGCGCCAAGGACGCGACGTTCTGCCCGAAGCTCGTGGTCATGCCGACCAGTTCCGGCTGCTGGGCCAGCACCTCATCGGCCGCGACGCGGATGAAGTCGGGCGCCACGTGGTGCAGTTCGACGGCCGCCGCCGCGCCCTCGTAACCCTGCTCCTGGAGAAAGGCGGTGTACCGGGGCAGCCGCCACCGCGGCTCGTACAGCGCGGACGTGAAGATCCATTCGCCGACGCCGCAGGAAAAGCCGTCGTCGTAAATGTGAGCGTATTCGTCCGGCGTCAGCCGACCGTCACTGACCTCGAGCATGTACTCGGCAAAGCGTACATTGCCCTGGTACTGGGTCACCTGATGACCCGACTCGCTGAGCAGCGTGTCAAGTACGGAGATCGCCAGTGACGGCCAGCTGAGCGCGTGCCACGGCATGTTGAGCAGCGTTGCCCGCATGACTACCCTGAGCGGGCTAGCGACCGCGGCATTTCGTGCGGAACTGGATGATTAGTTTCCGCCCCAGGAAACAACTTCCTGGCGTCCCCAGGCCGCCACGACGGAGACCATGCGGACAACGGATCCGCGCACACTTTTCTCCGGCACCTCGGTTGTAACGTCCGTAACTTTCGTTGCCGAGTCTTTCATAAAGTCCCTCCTTGATGGACAGTTATCCTTCATAAAAGCACACGGCGGCCGGATGTCAATGGACGATTTCGCTGATCGGATCGGGCAGTTTGTCCCGCAGCCTGGTCAGTGACGACATAGACAGCGGCACCAGCACGAGGCACATGCCCAGCGTCGCGGTCAGGACCGTCAGCCGCAGGCCTATCAGCCCTCCGAGAGCGCCGCCGAGCAGCGAGCCGAGCGGGATAATGCCGTAGGAGACGAACCGGCTGGTGGCGGCGACCCGTCCCTGCAGAATGTCAGGCGTGATCGACTGGCGGACCGTCTGCATGATCACGTTTATAACCACGCCGAATGTGGTGAAAACAAACATTATGGCGATAAGAATGCTTGTGGTCAGCAGTCCGCCGCCGCGGGTCAGCGCGATCAGCAGCATCACCGGATCGCCCGCGAGCGCGGCGAGGAAGGTGACGCGTCCGTAGCCGAGCGCCGCCGGCAGCTTCGCCGCCAGGACCGCGCCGGCCAGGAAGCCTGGCCCGGCCGCGGCGAGCACGAGGCCGATCTCAGTGGGGTGCATCTTCAGCGTGCGCGGCATGTACTGCACGAACACCACCAGGAAGGCCGCGTCGGAAATATTGAACATGGTCGCCATCAAGGTGATCGTGCGCAGCAGCTCGTTGTGAAATACCACTCCCAGCCCTTGCTTCACCTGGCGCAGCGTCCCCGAGACGCTGAGCGCGCCGGCCCGCTCGCCGGCAGGCTCGTGCTGCTTGATCAGCCAGATGTTCGTCACCGAGACCAGGTAAGACAGCGAGGACGCGCATACGGCCACGGGCGCGGTCAGCCACTGCACCAGCATCCCGCCGAGCGCGGGACCGCTGATGGCGGCCGTCGACGCGCTGACGCTCAGCATCGAGTTGCCCGCCCTGAGGTCCTCCCGGCTGACCAGCCGCGGCAGGTACGCCTGGCTGGTCAGGTCGAACAGAACCGTCCCGCATCCGGCCAGGAAGCCCAGCGCGTACAGCCAGGGCAGGCCGAGTTCGTGCAGCCAGTACAGCGCCGGGATGACGCCGAGCACCGCGGCCCGGCCAAGATCTGCGCTGACGAGCAGGTTGCGTCGGCGCACCCGGTCCACGACCACGCCGGTGAACAGCGAGATCAGCAAGTAGGGCAGCTGGGTGACCGCGGAGAGGTAGCCGACCTGCACCGACGAGGCGGCCAGCGTCAGCACCGCGGTCAGCGGTAACGCCAGGAGGCTGACCTGCGAGGCGAAGTAGGACGCGGTCGAGCCGACCCACAGCTTGGTGAAGTCGGGGTTGCGCCACAGCGCGGCGCGGCGCGGCAGGACGCCATCTTCTGTCGCGCCGGCTGGGGTAGCCATGGTGGTGCTCCCGGAAAAGGTAAAAACTGGACACGATCATAACGCCCATTCAGCGTGCCAACCTCACCCGGGAAGCAAACACCGTACAGGACGGTGGTGTTCGGCAAGGCGATTTTAGTTATCGGGAGCCGACGCCCGGAGCCACCCGCCAATGGCCGCCTTCTCGCCAGATGACTCGCAGAAAGACTTCAGCCGGGTAGGCGGGTCTTCGTCCATCGTTGACTTCGGCTGCTTCACTATTACGATCATGCGCAGTGCTACCTGCCCGGCGTGTCCCAGCGAACGCCGGTGCGTCGTGCCGTCTCGTCCGACTTGATGACCGGAACGATCTCGAAATCGCAAAGATCGGCCCATCGATCACGCCAGACACCGAGAAGTTCCGGGTTGCTGGTTTCCATGAGCTGGAAGCACCGGTCGAGCCGGCCGTCATCGACGATCCAGCTGTCGACGTAGCGCAAGCCATCCGGCAGCATCCGTCCCCGCTCGGCCGCGCGCCGGTAGACAGGCTCAGGCCCGTGGGTATAGTGCTCGATCACCATGAAAAGCATGACCCCGTTGTAACCCGCCAGGATCTGCCGGTGCCACCGGGGGCGCCGATCCCTCGTTTATTAGGCCAGCTAATGCTCTTTAATCGCGAGGGTTAACATGCTCCGCCTGCCCTGCCAGCCGGCCGGCGTCAGCCTGGCTGCCGCGCTCGCTGAGGGGCGGGCGCGGGGCAGCCGGCCGGGATGAATGCGAGCCCGCTGTACAACTAGCTACAGCAACGTCGCATTCATCACCGGGCACCGCAGCCGGCGGCAGGCTCATGCCCGGGTGCATGACGGAGCGTAACCTCAACCGCTACAGATCGCTAGCCTGGGTTGTCCGGTGTGGTGACGGGCCTTCGAGCCGCCGGAGGCTCGCCTGTCGGCCTGGGACGGCCGTGCGGTTTCGCCGAGTTGCTGGACGGCGAGTTGCGCGGCGATGATTCCGACCTCGGCCAGCAGTCCGGGTGCGGCCGACTGGTCCGTGGCGACCGCCAGGGTGTTGCCGCGGCTGATGGGGGGGCGGTCGCGCCATGTTGTCCCGGGCAGGTCTATGGCCCCGGTGCAGTCTGCGCGCAGGCAGCCGCGCTGCCATCGCAGCGCCGCGCGCCAGCCGGGCCACGACCGGTCGAGAAGGCGCTGGACGCGGCGCTCGGCGTCGGCTTTACGTTCACCCGGGGAGCACGCGGCGGCGATCTGGACGAGTTCATGCCCGGGCGGGGCCAGGGTGTCGTCGGCGGCGCTGTAGCGAGCGGCATAGATCCGGTCGTCCAGGTCCATCACCCGGAACCAGGCCGGGCCGACGTCGGCCCGCAAGCCCAGGTCGAACGTGGCCACGCGGGCACCGGGCCAGGTCAGCGACTTGTCTGCGGTCAGCTGGCGCGCCGTGGCGAGACTGGTGGCCAGGATCGTGCGGCCCGTGGGCGGGGCGGCTACCCGTGTCCGCGTGCGTACCTGCACTCCGAGGCCGGCGGCTCGCTCGGCAAGAAGGCCGGCCAGCACGGACCACCCGCCGACCACGTACCGGACGCCGCCGGACAGCGCCCGGCGAAGGCGCTCGCGGGCGAATGCGGCCGAAAGCCGCCCGGGATCGTGGTCGAAGGTGGCGATGAAGATCAATCCAATGATCGCCTCGGCGGCGCTCGTGCCGACATGCCGGAGCAGCCAGCAGCGGAACGACTCGTCCGCCGGCGCCTCGGCGGGCAGCGCGGCGATGGCCTCGCTGAGCTCGGCCGGCCACGGGCCGAGCTGACCTCCGGCCATGACCAGGCTGGCTCCTGCCGCCTGCACAACCGGCGGCGTGAGACCCCGGCGCTCCAGCCACGCCCACCATGGCCCGTCCACGTAGATCGCGTGCGGGCCGGCGTTGGCCCGGAAGGGGGCGGCCAGCGAGCGCGCTCGCCCGCCCGGCTGGGAGGCTGCCTCGGCAACGACCACGCGCCAGCCGCGCTCGGCAGCCTCGATCGCGGCGGTGAGCCCGGTCAGGCCCGCGCCGACAATGGTCAAGTCCGGTTCCACAGGACAGGCCTCCCCTCGTGGTATGGCGTCCTGACAGAAAGGTGCGCGGAACCCCCCGGAAGGTTCCCGGTTATCTCGCTGCCGTGGAGAGGTCGCCGCGGGCCCAGCGCCCGCCGGCGCCGATGCCGCTTCCAGACCATCGAAAGGCTCGCCACCCAAGACCGGAAGCAAGCATCCAAGGTCACTCACGCCACGAGGTCTCCGCGCGCGGGTGTGATGATGTATCCGGAAAGGATGTGGCGATGAAGCGGAGCACCGACCGGATCCTTGCCACCCACACCGGCAAGCTCTTCATGCCAGATGCGGGCAACGCGGCCATGGGTCCGCCGCCCACCCCGCCCGAGCGGGTGGAGTACGAGGTCAACGAGCTCGTCAAGAAGCAGGTCGAGATCGGCATGGACGTGATCTCGAATGGCGAGCCAGCGGGCATCGGGCCGGGCACCATGTTCCAGCTGATCGAGGGCTTCGAGGCGATCACGCCGAGCATCCCCGTCGACGAACCGCCGGTGAGCCTGGCGCGGGTGCGATGGCTGGGCCGGGACTTCTTCAAGTACGACGACTTTTACGCTGACATGTTCGGGAGCATGATGGGGGATTTCGATAACCCGGTCATGTCGATGCGGACCGTGGTCAGCGGGCCGCTGAAACTGAGGTCGATCGAGCCGTTCGAGCAGGATATCCAGCTATTCAAGAAGGCACTCGCGGCCAACGCGCCGGGTAAGGAGGCGTTCTACTGCGTCATCGCCCCTGAGTGGCTCGAGGAGTTCGTCTGGAACGAGTACTACAAGACCGACGACGAGTTCGTGGTCGCGCTGACCGAGGTCATGACGCCGATCTTCAAGACGGTCACGGACAACGGCCTGATCCTGCAGATCGACGATCCGGCCATCAGCCACGACTGGGAGGAGGCGCGCCGGCCGCCGATGTCCGATGAGGAGTACGAGCGCTTCATCATGCTGCGCATCGATGCGCTGAACGCGGCGCTCGCGGGCATTCCGGAGGACATGATCCGCTTCCACACTTGCTGGGGAAGCTGGCCAGGCATGCACACGAATGAGGTGCCGCTCAGGCAGATCGCCCCGCTGATGCTGAGGGCAAAGGCCCAGGCGTTCTCCATCGAGTCGGCGAAGTCGACCCGCCGGCTGGAGTGGCGAATCTGGCGCGACGAGCTGAAGTGGCCGGACGACAAGATCATCATTCCCGGTGTCGTCGATCACACGACCCCGGTGGTGGAGCCGCCCGAGTTGGTCGCGGACACGATCGTCAACTTCGCGAACGTCTGCGGCCGCGAGAACGTCATCGCTGGCACGGACTGCGGCATGCGCTGGCACGCCCAGGCCGCCTGGACGAAGTACGAGAACATCGTCAAGGGCGCGGAACTCGCCAGCAGGCAACTCTGGAAGTAGCTTCCGGAGATCTTCCATCCTTTATCGAACGCGCCTGCCCGCGGCAATCCGGGCTCGACCGGCCAATCATGAGCATGGCGGCAGCCCGCTCAGCGCAGTGGCAGGAACCGCGCGGTGAAGTGCCGTAGCTGGCGAGGCTGCGAGACGATGCGCAAGCCGGGAATATCACCGGCTTTCTCGGCCACTCGCAGCACGACTTCGATCACGTAGTCGATGTGACTCTGGGTATAGGTGCGGCGCGGAATTGCCAGCCGCACCAGGTCGAGGGCCGCCGGAGACTCGCTGCCGTCCGGGTGCAGCCCGAACATGACCGTTCCGATTTCGCAGCCCCGGACGCCGCCTTCCTCATACAGCGCGCAGGCGAGCGCCTGACCCGGGTAGTGCAGCGGATCGAGGTGAGAAAGCAGCGCCCGGGCGTCGATGAAGACGGCATGGCCGCCGAACGGCACCACGACCGGGACGCCCGCCGTTTCGAGCGCTTCCCCCAGGTAGGCGACAGATCGGGTCCGGTAGCGCAGGTAGTCCTCGTCGACGGCCTCAACCAGACCTTGCGCGATCGCCTCGAGGTCCCGGCCAGCCAGGCCGCCGTAGGTGGGAAAGCCCTCCGTCAGTATTTCCAGGCCGCGGCACTGCTCGGCGAGGCCGTCGTCGTTCAGGGCGAGCCAGCCCCCGATGTTGGCCAGCGGATCTTTCTTCGCCGACATGGTCATGCCGTCGGCCAGGGCGGCCATTTCCCGCACGATGTCAGGTACCGGGACCTCGGCGTAGCCGGATTCCCTGGTCTTGATGAACCAGGCGTTCTCCGCGAACCGGCAGGCATCCAGGAACAGTGGCTTGCCGAACTTGTCGCAGACGGCCCGGATCGCGCGCATGTTCGCCAGGCTGACCGGCTGGTCGCCACCGGAGTTGTTCGTGACCGTGAGCATCACCAGCGGCACCCGATCCGATTGCTCGGCCAGCAGCCGTTCCAGGGCGCCGACGTCCATGTTCCCCTTGAACGGGTGGCGGATCGCTGGTGCCAGTCCCTCGGGCACCGGTAGGTCGGTGGCCTCGGCTCCGGTGAACTCGATGTTGGCTCTGGTCGTGTCGAAATGGGTGTTGTTCGGAATCACCCGGCCCGGTCCGCCGACGACCGAGAACAAGATCTTCTCCGCGGCCCGGCCCTGATGCGTCGGCAGGACGTGCCGGAACGGGAACAGCCGGGTAACCGCATCACAGAACCGGTAGAACGACGGGGCGCCCGCGTAGGCCTCATTACCACGCTGAATCCCGGCCCATTGCTCGGCTGACATAGCGCCGGTACCTGAGTCGGACAGCAAGTCGATCAGGACGTCCGCGGCCCGCAGGCCGAACAGGTTGTAGCCGGCCGCGGCCAGGGCATCGGCCCGCTCAGCCCCGGTCGTCATCCGCAAGGGCTCGACCGAGTGGATGCGGAAAGGCTCAATGATCGTCCGGAAGGGTTCGGCATTGACGAGCATCCTGCAAGTAAATCGACATGCCCGGAGCGCGGTATGGGGCGTTGGTCGGCGTGTCGGGTGCCGTAGGTCCCCTTACCGCGGGTTGGTCGGCGTGCCGGGTGCCGTAGGTCCCCTTACCGCGGGGCGGTCGGCGTGCCGGGTGCCGTTAGGTCCCCTTACCGCGGGGCGGACGCGGGCGGCGGCCATCTCCCTCGGAGCCTCGACGCTGCGAACCGGCCGCGAATAAATTGTGTCCTATGCCGGGTGAAGCGGCTCGGGGCCCGTCAGCCCGTTTGCTGGAGCTCGTCGCCAATCCTGCCGACGATCTTGCCGCCGCGCTCGCGGCCGGAGCCCATGCACTGGACCAGGATGGTGACCTGCGGGCCAGCCGCCAGAGCTTCGAGCATGCCTATCAGCTGGCCGAACGGGCCGGCGATGCGCGGGCGATGGCTCTGGCCGTCCTGGGCCTGGCCGGGTTCTGGCTGTCGGAGCGCCGGACCGTCACCGACGCGGCGCTGTTGGAGGCGCGGCTCGAGCACGTCCTCTCGCGGCTCGATCCGCGGTCCTCCCTCGCGCTTCGCATCCGGGCCCGGCTGGCGGGGGAGGCCGATTACCGCCGGGGCGGGCATGAGGCGATCCTGGCCGCGCTCGATGCGGCCCGGGCCGCCGCGGATCCCGAGCTGCTGGCGGAGGCTCTGAGCATGGCTCATCACTGCCTGCTCGGCCCGGAGCACGTCCGTCGTCGCTGGGAGCTGGCCGTCGAGCTGATCAAGGTGAGCTTCCGCACCGGACGGCGCAGCGACCTGCTGATGGGCCTGCTCTGGCAGACGGTCGACTCGTATACGGGAGGTGATCCGCACGCCCGGCGGCATCTGGGCGAACTCAGGGATCAGCTCGAGCAACGGAACCACCTGGCCGTCGCGTTCGTGGTCAGCGCCATCGACGTGATGCTGGCCGTCCGAGCTGGCCGGTTCGACGAGGCGGAGTCCCTGGCCCGCGTCTGTGCCGAAAACGGCGCTGTCGCCGGTGACATCGACCATGACTGGTGGTCCAGCGCTCAGCTGCTGACGGTTCGCTGGTATCAGGGGCGCCTGGCGGAACTGCTGCCCGTCCTGCGCGACCGGGTGAACTCCCCGGACCTCAGCGCGGTGGACAACTCGGCGGTCGCTGCGCTGGCCGTCGCCGCGGCCCTGGGCGGGGACCTGCCGACCGCCGCGAGCTCGCTGGGGAGCCTGGCCGGTGGTGATCTCGCCCGCCTGCCGCGGTCCAGCAGCTGGCTGGTCACGATGAACGGCATCGTCGAGGCCGCGTACCTGCTCGGCGACGTCGGCGTGTCCGCCCGGGCCTATGAGCTGCTCCGCCCGCATGCAGACCTGCCCATGATCGGCAGCCTTGGCGTCACCTGCTTCGGGTCGGTCCATCAGGCTCTCGGGGTCGCCTCGCTGACCTCGGGGCAGCTGGATACGGCCGTCGATCATCTGCGCGCGGCCATCCAGCACAACCTCGCCCTGGCGCACTGGCCCGCGGTGGTGTCCTCCCGGCGCCGGCTGGCCCAGGCGTACCAGGATCGCCGACGGCCTGGCGACGCAGACGCCGCGCGGGCTGAGCTGGAGGCGGCGGCCGGCGAGGCGGCGGCCCTGGGATGGCCGGGCCCGGACCGTGAGGCCGGGCGGCTGCCCGCCACCGTCGCGCAGTGCCGCCGGGCTGGCCGGAAATGGCGTCTGGCCTGGCAGGACCGCAGCCTCCTGATCGAGGACAGCATAGGAATGGCCCACCTGGCCGTACTGCTCGCCAATCCACGCCAGGAGATACCGGCCGCCGGCCTGGCGGCCGGGCTCGCGGCGGTCAGCGCCGCCGGCCATCGCGGCCCGGCCCATGCGGTGCTGGATGAGGCGGCGATGGCTGACTACCGCAACCGCCTGAAGCGCCTGGACGCCGAACTCGATCGGCTGGAGCCAGGACACGAGCAGGACCGGGGCGCCGCTCAGGCCGAACGGGACTGGCTGGTCGCCGAGCTGGCCAGCGCGGCGGGGTTCGGCGGCCGGGTCCGGTCCTTCCCCGATCAGCCAGAACGCGCGCGCGTCGCGGTAGGCAAGGCCATCCGCCGGGCCCTGGCCCGGATCACCGAGGCGGACCCGGCGCTCGGTGACCACCTGCGGCAGACCGTGCACACCGGCGTCCGCTGCTCCTACTGGCCTGGCTGAATCGGCCGGTGCCGCCCGCCGGTCTTGCTGAGCCTCGGCCAGTGCCGGAGGTCCTTGACGCCGGCCTGCGCGGCGGCGGCCAAGGTCAGGGGGCCGGGATGGACGCTGGCGCCAATCGGTACCGCCGGTGCCGTCGCCAGTTGCGCGCCAGCCTGATGAGCTTGACCACGACAAGGACCGCGAACCCTTCGATGAGCAGGCTGATCAGAACGGCGATGACGGCGGTCTTGTCGCTGTCGATCAGCGCCAGGCCAAGGCCCCACCTCCAGACCGGCTCACGGACCTGGAATGGCTGGCCGAGCGGGACCACGTTCGGCCAGCTCGCGTCGACGCCGGGGCCGCCGGTCTCCAGGACGCCGTCCGTAGTCGTCGAGCAGCTGTACCGGCCGCAGTTGGTCTGATATGAGAGCGGGTCGAAGGCGACGGTGCGTTCGGCGCCGGCCAGGTAGGCCACCCCGTCGACCACGGCGGGCACGCTGACCACGGCCACCACCAGGATCACCAGCAACCCGGCCCAGCGAAGGGACCACGTGACCCAGTGCCGGGGCGGGTAGTGGTGGGCGTGCCGTCGGCGGGAGTGGTGCGCAGCGAGCCGGGCGGCCTGCGCCCGGACCGCGGGCGGCCTGCGCCGGATCAGCACGGTGTCCAGCACCGCCGCGACGATGCCGACGATGGTCAGGGCACCCAGGGCGATGATCATGTCCACGAACCACGACGGGGCAGGTGTCCCCTGCGATTGAGCGTTGTCGTTGGCGCCGTAGGCCAGCAGGAACACGATGAAGCTGGTCACGGCCGTCCTGCTCCAGCCATGGCGGCCGTGCAGCAATCGCACCGTGGCCGCGACGTCCGGGTCCGCGGTGGGGGGGTCTGACGCGGGCGGCGGGACGGCCGGCGCCTGAGACCCGGGCGGCGGGACGGCCGGCGGCGCCTGAGACCCCGGCGGCGGGGGCGTCAGCCCCGGACCTGGCCGGGAACTGTGGTCCGGCTCCGGTGTCATCGCGGTCATCGTGGTCACGGCTCCCTCGTCGCTTTCATGGGTGGGGCGGTCCATTCCGTGCCACCTCGTTCCACGCGCTGCAGGCGGACCCCCGTTAATGGCTTCGAGGCCTCGGCCGGGACGGAGCCTTCTGCGCATGTCAGGCCCGCCGCGATTGACATGTGCTATCAAAGTGATATCATATTATAGATGATCGGGCAGCCCGGTACCACGGCCACAGGAGGCATCGCGATGAACGCACCCGACGAGGCCATGCGCGGCTGGCGCCTGGTACTCGACTACACGCCCTTCCCCGACCTTCGGGAAGGTCTGCGCGGGCGGTGGCAAGCTCCCCCGCGACCCGGCATTTACCGGCTGGTCCCGCCATGGGTCTTCCGCCACCCCCGTTTCTATGGGGTCGGGCATATGGCCGGCGGCACCGTCGCGGCCGCCGCCGGGCTCATTTGCCTCTCGTACGGCGTCCACGGATGGGCAGCCTTCTTCCTGGTCCTCGGAGCGCTGAATCTCGCCGGCGGCTACTGGTACCTCACCATCGCCCGCTCCGCATCTGCCCGAACCTGAGCCGGCTCCGGTGCCTCGCCGCACGGGTTCTTCCGCCGACATGAACTCGATGCGACAGCGCCAATGACCTTCCATCGCGGGGGTTGGCCTGCTCCGCCTGGCCGGCCGACCGACGGGCGTCAGCCTGGCTGTCGCGCTCGCTGAGCGGACGCGGGGCAGCCGGATCGAGGAACTGCCGCGAAGGCGATGGCCGAGATGGCAGAAGGCCCGATCATCGCGGTCGACGTGAAGATCGCGCGCCCGGAAGGCCCGGAGCGGCCACCCGCGAGGCCGGGCGGGCGGGGGCACGCGAGACGATCGAGCGAGCCCGGCCGACCTCGTCGCCTGATCCGCAGTCGGGACCGCTCAGAAGACCACAAGTTCGTCCGCGGCGGCGCCGCTCAGCCGGTACTCCGACGGCTCCGCCGGGCGTCCGGCGAATATCCTCATCATGGCGGCGCCGCCGGTGACCAGGGTGGCCTGCGGGCGGCCGGAATCGCCGACGCCGAGCCGCAGGACGCGGTCCGGCAGGCTGACCTCCACCAACGCAACTCCCCGTCGGCGGGTCCGCTCCACGAGCAGGGCACACGCGTCATCGAATCCCTCGCTCGCGTAGGCCAGCGGTTCGCCCAGGGCAGCCCGGACGTCGCCGCCGTGAATCCACTCTCCGAGCGCGATGCCGTCCAGCCTTCCGCCGGCCTCGCCGATCACGGGCCCGGCCTCCAGATACCCGGCCGCCAACTCGGACAGCACCGCCGACAGCGGCCATCCGCGCCGCTCGGCCACGTCGATCTCGTTGAGCTCGGGGGTGAAGGCATGCAGGCGGTCCGCGGTCACCCTGGCCAGCGCCGAGGAGCAGTGAGCGAGCACGTCGCGCACCGACCATCCCGGGCAGGCCGTCGGCCGGCCGAACTCGGGCTCGGGAGTGCGGTGCAGGATCGGCAGCAGGGCGTCATGCTCGGCGCGGAGCAGCCGCTCTGGGCGTCCCGGATCGCGAACCTCGGCCGCGGCATCTGCCGTTCCCTTCGCCGTCACGGTGCTCATCATCGCAAATGCGGCCGCTGGCGAGCGAGCACGTGAACAAGCGAGGCCCGCTGTTTCTCTTACGTTGGCCACGCGTTCAGGTAGAGCGGCTTTGCTACGACTGGGGCTGGGGAGGATCAGCGTGAAACGACTGACATCTGCGGTCGCTGCGGCGGGCAGGCCGCGGCGGCGGCGCGCACATCTGGAAAAGGCACTGGTGCTCGTGCCGACCGCACTTCTGGGGATCAGCCCGGCATTACTGGCCACGGGCGCCACTGCATCCAGCGCCGCGGCATCCAGGGCCACGGCATCGTCGGCCTCGGTGAGCCGCCATGCGAGCGAGCCCGCCGCCGTGCGCGCCCCGGCTGGCCTGCCGGCCGTGACCGGCAGCGAGTTTCCCTCGCGGGCAGCCA
>JASHUI010000326.1:0-3706 GCA_030040095.1 Streptosporangiaceae bacterium
TCAGCCCCTCGACGGCAAGCCGGTCCAGCACCCCGTACAGGCTGCCGATCTTCAGCCAGACCCGGCCGCCCGACAGTTCGGCCACTTCACCTACGATGCCGTACCCATGCCGCGGGCCACCGGCCAGCGCGGTGAGCACGAAGAACGCCTGCCCCGTCATCGGCTTGCCAGCCATACCGCCAACGTAGTGGAAACCAAGATATTAAGCGATACCCGAGCATGGCTCGATCAGCGCGCGAGTCACCTGATGCGGGCGAGCGCTTCGAGGACCTGGCCGAAGCCGCCGGGACAAGGCCGACTGTGGCGATGGGGTGCGGGCCGGCCTGGATCTGGATGGCGCGGCAGCGGCGGGGCAGCCGGGACGGATTTCCTGACCGATTGCCTGAACGGCGGCCCGGTCCCATGCGATAGCAACCACGCGGGCCGATCAGTGGCGAGTGATATATCCGCCTCGGCGCGGCCGGTTACTCTTTGACGGTGATCAGGTCGGGCGAGCAGATGAGGCCGCCATGGCGGATTGTCAGCACGCTGTCATGGTTGATATAGAGGTGATCGTGAGGCCCGTGATCGGGGTGCGCAACACCTCGATCACGGGCATGACGGAAACGGAGGGCGGCCATGAACGCAGTGACGGCGGGAGGGCAACAAGCAGCACCGTCGCCACCCGCGGACGCGCCCGTGGGTATGACCTTCTCGAAGTGGTGGAAGGGTGCTCTCGAACGGGCGGGAAAGACCGTGGCGCAAACGCTGGCCACCAGCCTGATCGGCGTGGGCCTGGCCATGGTGACCTTCACGACCTTCCGCAACGCCGGCATCGTCGCCCTGTTCGCCGGTCTGGGAACGCTCGTCGCCTCTCCCTTCACCGTGACGATTGCCAACCGAGGATCCGGTGGGAAGATCGAGTCGTTCGTGGCTAACGCCGCTGTCAGGTGCGTCTTCACCTTCGGGGAAACGCTTGCCGGCATCGTGACGGCGGCGAAGGGATTCAACTACATCACCTTCGCCTGGGCATCCGCGTTAAGCCAGGCGACGCTTGCGGCGCTGCTCTCGATACTCACGTCCGTGGCGTCGTCCGCTCCCGGTGAGGCGAATTCTCCTTCGCTGGTCCAAGGCGTGAAATAGCTGCTGCCGCGGCAGCGGATGATGCCCGGTCCGCGCTGCTGGCGGATCTGCCGGGGCGGGTGGCCAGGTGCGGCGATCTGGAATCCTGGTCGCGCCGGTTGTCACGTCTGTAACTGGTGTCTCCCGATTTGTCAGGAGTCACACCGTTGAAGTTACAGTCCGTGCACACCTACAATCGCTGCACGATCGCAGGGATAACGACTGGGGCGGGCGCGTGCTTGTCGATACCGATTATCTGGTCGTGGGAGCGGGTGCGACCGGCCTTGCCTTTGCCGACGCGCTGGTGGCCGAGGCCGATGTCGAGGTGACCGTGGTGGACCGGCGTCCCGCCGCGGGAGGCCATTGGCTACACGCGTATCCGTTCGTTCGCCTGCATACGCCTTCGGCGTACTACGGGGTTAACTCGCTCGCCCTCGGCGGAGACGGGATCGACCAGGACGGCGAGAACGCCGGATACTACGAACGCGCAACCGGCAGCGACGTCCGCGACTACTTCGCTGAGGCGGCCGCGCGGCTTGCGCTGACGGGACGGGTCCGGTTGCTCACCGGCCACGAGCACCTGGGCGGTGAAAGTGACGGCGAGCATCTCAGAGACTTGAGCACGGGAGAGCTTCACGACGTCGTGGTGCGTCGCAAGGTCGTCGACGCTCGCTACCTGGAGGCATCGATCCCGGCCACCCATGCCCGCCCGTTCGAGGTGGCACCGGGTGCACGGGTCATACCTGTCAACGGCCTGCCGGAGACAGCCGGATCGGCTTCCTCCTACGCCGTGCTGGGGGCCGGCAAGACGGCAGCGGACGCCTGTTGCTGGCTTCTGGATAACGACGTTGAGCCAGACCGGATTCGGTGGATCCGGCCCCGTGAAGCGTGGTTCTATGACCGCCGGCACTTTCAGCCGCTGGAGCAGGTGGGCGCGATCATGGAAGGCCTATCCCTCGACGCCGAGGCCGGCGCCAGTGCGGCGAGCATCGAGGACCTGTTCGAGCGGCTCGAGGCTGCAGGCCGCCTGGTGCGTATCGACCCCTCACGGCCGGCGACGATGTTCCGCGGCACGATGCTCAGCGCCCGCGAGCTTGAGGCCCTGCGGCAGATCGAACATGTCGTCAGGCTCGGCCGAGTGCGACGGATCGAGGCCGATCGGATCGTGCTCGAGCGCGGGGAAGCCGAAACCGGTCCGGACGTCCTTCACGTGGACTGCACCGCCCTGGGCTTGAACAACGCCCCCGCCACGGCGATCTTCCAGCCCGGCCGGATCGTGCCCCAGCAGGTGCGATACCTCTCGCCTACTTTCAATGCTGCCCTCGTCGGCTTCGTCGAGGCCAACCGTGACGACGACGAGGACAAGAACCGGCTCTGTCCACCCAACCCGTACCCGAGCGCCATCGAGGACTGGCCTCGCATGATGAGCCGCACGTGGAGGACGGAGGGGCGATGGCTGAGCGAGCCCGACGTCTCGGCGTGGATGGCCGCCAGTCGGCTCAACCTTCTGCGGGCGCTTCCCGATCACGCGGCCGAGCCGTCCGTGCAGTCGGCGGTCAACCGCTTCCTCACGCACGTCAATGCGGCGATCGACCGGCTCAAGCAGTTCGCCGAACCGATCAGTTGAGCATCGGCCGCACCGCCGCTCCGCATACCTCAGCCACGATGCCGAGGCGAAACCCGCTCCGGCGCGCCGTTGTGAGCGGCCAGGAGCATCTGCGCCAGCCCGGCAGAATAGGGTCGGCGTGCAACGCCGGGCTCTCCCGCGACAGGAACAAGACGTGGATCCCGAGACACGCTTCCGCGCACTATTTGCCATGGCGTACGCGCCGCTGTGCCGCTATGCCCGGCATCGCGGGCTGACCGGCCCGGACGCGGAGGACCTGGTCGCACAGACCCTGGAGATCGCCTGGCGCCGCCTCGACGACGTGCCCGAGGCGCAGACGCTTCCCTGGCTGTACGCGGTTGCTCATAACCTGTGGCGCAACCAGGCACGCCGGGACCGGCGGCGGCGTGAGCTGCTGGCACGCTTCCAAGCGGCGCCGGCCGCGGCCCGCGAGGATCCCGCCGCCGGAGAACCGGGCGTACTGCGCGCCGCGCTGGCCTCGCTCAGCCGAAGCGACCAGGAAGTGCTGCGCCTGGTTGCGTGGGACGGCCTGGCTCCCGCAGACCTCGCCGTGGTGCTGGGCTGCAGTCCGGTCGCAGCGCGATCCCGGCTGCACCGTGCCCGCGGCCGCCTGGCGGCCCGGCTCGGCATCGACCCCGGCCCGCAACGACACGCTCCGGCGGGACACAAGCAGGGTGGCAGTCTCGATTCCCTGGAGGTGCTGTGATGACCCCGCTCGACGACGATCTGCTGACCTCGCTGCAGGCGGCGCGTCCCGATCCCGGCTACCAGCCGTCGGCCGACTCGCCTGTGGCGACTGCGATGCTGGCGCGCATCCTGCAGACCGGCCACGACCCCGCCTCCCGCGGAACCCGCCGCCGGCTCCTGCCGGCCGGCCTCGCAGGGGCGATCATCGCGCCGGGCCACGCCAGCCCGCGCCGTCGGCAGCCCCGGCCCGCGACCAGACGAACGGCTCCGCGCCGGATCTGGGTTCCCGTC
>JASHUI010000327.1:0-6715 GCA_030040095.1 Streptosporangiaceae bacterium
CCCACAGGCCCAGCGTGACCTGCACCGGCCAGCCCGCGCCGCCGTGGCCGCCGCCCGCCGCCCGCAGCACCGGCACCGCGATCAGGGAGGCGATGACCGCGCCCGCGCTGAGCATGAGCAGGTAGGCGCCGATCAGCAGGCCGGCCCGCTCGGGCTGGCGGCGCTTGACCAGGCTGGGCAGCAGCACGTTCATCAGCGCGATGGCCCCGCCCGCCAGCACCGTGCCGGGAAACAGCATGATCCCGGGCAGGGCGCCGCGCAGCAGCAGCCCGCCCGCCAGCAGCAGCAGCGCGGCCAGCAGCACCCGCTCCTCGCCGAACGCGCGGCTCAGCGGGGCGGCGACGCCCGAGAACACGCCGAAGCACAGCACCGGGACGGCGGCGAGCACGCTGATCGCGGCCGAGGACAGGTGCAGTGCCGAGGACAGGTCGGGGAAGACCGGGGGCAGGCCGGCGATCGCGGCGCGCAGATTGATCGCGAGCACCAGGATCCCGGCCGTGAGCAGGGCCATCTCACGGCCGGTGATCAGGCTGACCCGCGGCCGCCGGCCGGCCCGGCCCGGGGGGCGGGCCGTATCGGAGCTTTCTGATGGACGCACCCCAAGACGCTACCGTTACGAGAGTGAACAGCGAGCACCCAGACATCGCCGGCCTGCGGCGGGGCCTCGACGAGGTGGACACGGGGATCGTCCGCCTGATCGCGCAGCGGCGCGAGTTGATCGCGGCGATCGCGCAGCTCAAAGGGCAGGGCCCGGGGGCGATCCAGGACCCTGACCGGGAACGGAAGGTGCTGGACGGGGTGATGGCGGTGGCCGCGGACCTCGGGGTTTCCGCCAGCCTGGTGCGCACGATCTTCCGCGAGCTGATCAGCGACTCGGTCGCGCAGCAGGCGCGGCACCTGAACGGGGACGGCGGCGGGCGGGCCCGGGTCGCGTTCCAGGGCGCGGCGCACGCCTACAGCCACGCCGCCGCGCAGAAGTACCTGGCCGGCCGCGGCATGCACGGCGACCTGACCGGCTTCCGCACGTTCCGCGAGGCGGTCAGCGCGCTGCTGGCGGGCGACGCCGATCTCGCCGTGCTGCCGATCGAGAACACCACCGCCGGGAGCATCAACGAGGTCTACGCGCTGCTGCGGGAGCATCAGCTGTCCATCGTCGGCGAGGAGACCTGGAAGGTCGACCACTGCCTGGCCGCCGCCGAGGATGTCCCGCTGTCCTCGCTGACCCAGATCCTCTCCCACCCCCAGGGCCTGGAACAGTGCGCTCAGTTCCTGCAGTCCCTGCCGAACGCGGTCCCGACGACCTACTTCGACACGGCGGGCGCGATGCAGGCCGTGGCCGCGGCGGGCGACGCCAGCGTGGGCGCGATCGCCTCTCCTGAGGCCGCCGCGGCGTACGGGCTGGTCGTGCTGCGACATGACATCTCGGACTTCCCGGACAACTACACCAGGTTCGTGGTGCTGTCCACCACGCCCGCGGCCGTCGACGTCCGGATACCGTGCAAGACCAGCCTGATCCTGGCCACCAGGCACGAGGAGGGAGCGCTGCTGCGCTGCCTGGAGGTGCTGTCCGGCAGCGGCCACTCGATGACCAAGCTGGAGTCGCGGCCGCGTCCGGGCCGGCCCTGGGAGTACCTGTTCTTCCTCGACTTCGAGGGCAACGCCGCCGATCCCCGGACCTCGGCGGCCCTGGACGAGCTCCGGTCGGCCGCCCTGTACATCAAGGTCCTCGGCAGCTACCCGGCCAAGGCGCTGCGTCCCCAGGCGCGGCAGGGTGACCTGCCCGGCCCGCAACCGGGCGGGTCACCGGCGGAGACCCTGGAGGCCGTGGCCGCCGTCGAGGCGCCCGCCGCCCGCCGGTCCCGGCAGTACAAGCTGGTCGACCGCGCCTCCCGGCCCGCGGACACCGTCGTCCGCGTGGGCGACGTGCTCGTCGGCGGGGACGGGTTCGTGGTAATGGCCGGGCCGTGCTCGGTGGAGACCGCGGAGCAGATCATGGCGTGTGCCAGGTTCGTCAGGGACCAGGGCGCACACGTGCTGCGCGGCGGCGTGTTCAAGCCCCGGACCTCGCCGTACGCGTTCCAGGGTCTGGGCTGGGACGGACTGGACCTGCTGGTCGCGGCCGGGCGCGAGACCGGCCTGCCGGTGGTCACCGAGGTGATGGCGGTGGACCAGGTGCACCGGATGGCCCAGGCCGCCGACATCCTTCAGGTCGGCGCGCGCAACATGCAGAACTTCGATCTGCTGCGCGAACTGGGCAAAGTGGACCGGCCGGTGCTGCTCAAGCGCGGGCTGTCCAGCACGATCGAGGAATGGCTCGCCGCCGCCGAGTACGTGGCGGCCCAGGGCAACCAGCAGGTGATCCTTTGCGAGCGCGGGATCCGGACCTTCGAGAGCGCCACCCGCAACACCCTCGACCTGTCGGCGGTCGCCGTGGTCCGCGAGCGGTCCCACCTCCCGGTCATCGTGGATCCCAGCCACGGCACCGGCCAGCGCCGCTACGTCGCGCCGATGTCCTGGGCGGCCCGCGCCGCGGGCGCGCACGGCCTGCTCATCGAGGTGCACCCCGACCCGGATCAGGCGCTGTCCGACGCCGATCAGAGCCTGTCGTTCGATCAGTTCGGCGCGCTGATGGGACGCCTGGCCGCCGTCCCCGGGGCACCGGGCTGGGTCAGCCCCGGGCCAGCAGCGACCGCAGCACGTACTGCATGATGCCGCCGTGCCGGTAGTACTCGGCCTCGCCCGGGGTGTCGATCCGAACCACCGCGCGGAACTCCAGGCCGTCGGCCACCACGGTCACCTCCTTGGGTACCGCCGCCATCCCGGGGGGGCGACCCCCCGTACCCCCCGCGGGGCCAGAGTTGATCGCCTCGATCCCGAGCACGTCGAACACCTCGTGCCCGGTCAGCCCGAGCGACGCGGCGGACTCCCCCGGCCGGTACTGCAGCGGCAGCACCCCCATCCCGATCAGGTTGGACCGGTGGATCCGCTCGAACGACTCGACCAGCACCGCTCGCACCCCGAGCAGTGCGGTTCCCTTCGCCGCCCAGTCGCGCGACGAGCCGGAGCCGTACTCCTTGCCCGCCAGCACCAGCAGCGGGGTCCCCTCGGCCAGGTACCCGCGGGACGCCTCGTAGATTGACGTCTGGGTGCCTTCCGGGAGCTTGACCGTGACCCCGCCCTCGGTGCCGGGGGCCAGCTGGTTGCGCAGCCGGATGTTGCCGAACGTGCCGCGGATCATCACCTCGTGGTTGCCGCGCCGCGAGCCGTAGCTGTTGAAGTCGCGCCGCTGCACCCCGTGCGAGATCAGGTACTCCCCCGCCGGGCTCTCGGTCTTGATCGCGCCGGCCGGGGAGATGTGGTCGGTGGTCACCGAGTCGCCGAGCAGCGCCAGCACCCGCGCGCCGCGGATGTCGGTCACCGGCTCGGGCTGCGCGGGCATCCCGTCGAAGTACGGCGGGCGGCGGACGTAGGTCGAGCCGGGATCCCAGGCGAACGTCTCGCCCGGCGGCACCTCGAGCTGGCGCCAGCGGTCGTCCCCGGCGAACACATCCGCGTAGTCGCGGGTGAACATCTCCGCAGCCAGCGCGTTCTGAACGATGTCAGAGATCTCCTGAGGGGACGGCCACAGGTCGGAGAGGTACACCGGCCGGCCAGACTTCCCGGTGCCGAGCGGCTCCCGGGACAGGTCGATGTCCATCGTGCCGGCCAGCGCGTAGGCCACCACCAGCGGCGGCGAGGCGAGGTAGTTCATCTTCACGTCCGGGTTGATCCGGCCCTCGAAGTTCCGGTTGCCCGACAGCACCGACACCACCGCGAGGTCGCTGGCGTTCACCGCCTCGCTGATCGCCTCGGGCAGCGGGCCCGAGTTGCCGATGCAGGTGGTGCAGCCGTAGCCGACCAGGTTGAAGCCGAGCTTGTCCAGGTAGGGCGTGAGCCCGGCGCGCTCGTAGTAGTCCATGACCAC
Organism: Streptosporangiaceae bacterium; assembly: GCA_030040095.1. GTDB lineage: Bacteria > Actinomycetota > Actinomycetes > Streptosporangiales > Streptosporangiaceae > JASHPR01. The sequence continues at coordinate 3,965 of JASHUI010000327.1, forward strand.
CTTGGAGCCGGGCGCGAGGCTGGTCTTCACCCAGGGCTTGCGCTCGAGCCCGGCCTCGACCGCCTTCTTGGCCAGCAGCGCCGCGCCGACCATGACCGAGGGATTGGACGTGTTCGTGCACGAGGTGATGGCGGCGATCACGACGGACCCGTGATCGACGGCGGTCTTGGTGCCGTCCTCGAGCGTCACCTCGACCGGGGCGGACGGGCGCCGCCCCGCGCCCTTGGCCGCCGGCCGCTCGCCGCCCCCGGCCGTCCCGCCCGCTTCCGCCGCTTCCGCCCCGTCTCCTTCAGCGGTGAACGGATCCGAGGCCGGGAAGGTGTCGGCGATCTCCTCATCCAGACTGTCCAGCGGGACGTAAGAGCCCAGCGCCTGGCGGAACGCGGTCTTGGCGTCGGTCAGCGCCACCCGGTCCTGCGGCCGCTTGGGCCCGGCCAGGGACGGGACCACCGTGGACAGGTCGAGCCCGAGTTCCTCGGAGTAACGCGCCGCGCGGCCCGGCTCGTGCCACAGGCCCTGCTCCTTGGCGTACGCCTCGACCAGCGCGACCTGCTCCTCGCTGCGTCCGGTCAGCCTCAGGTAGCCGATGGTCTCGCCGTCGATCGGGAAGATCGCGCAGGTGGAGCCGAACTCCGGGCTCATGTTGCCGATCGTGGCCCGGTTGGCCACCGGCACGGCGGCCACGCCGTCGCCGTGGAACTCGACGAACTTGCCCACCACGCCGTGCCAGCGCAGCAGTTCGGTGATCGTCAGCACCAGGTCGGTGGCGGTGGCCCCGGCCGGCAGCTCCCCGGTCAGCCGGAACCCGACCACCTTGGGGATCAGCATCGAGACCGGCTGGCCCAGCATGGCCGCCTCCGCCTCGATGCCGCCCACGCCCCAGCCGAGCACGCCGAGGCCGTTCTGCATGGTGGTGTGCGAGTCGGTGCCCAGGCAGGTGTCCGGGTAGGCCGCTACGGTGCCTCCGGCGCCCGGCTGCGCCATGATCACCCGGGCCAGGTGCTCGATGTTGACCTGGTGCACGATCCCGGTTCCCGGGGGCACCACCTTGAACTGGCTGAACGCGTCCTGGCCCCAGCGCAGGAAGCCGAACCGCTCGGAGTTGCGCTGGAACTCGAACTCCACATTGCGCTCGAACGCGTCCGGCCGGCCGAAGACGTCGGCGACCACCGAATGATCGATGACCAGCTCGGCCGGGACCAGCGGGTTGATCCGGCCCGGGTCGCCGCCGAGGTCGCGCATGGCCTCGCGCATGGTGGCCAGGTCGACCACCGCGGGGACCCCGGTCAGGTCCTGCATGATCACCCTGGCCGGGCTGAACTGGATCTCGGTGGCCGGCTCGGCCTCCGGATCCCACGACGCGAGCGCCGTGACGTGGTCGGCCGTGACGTTCACCCCGTCCTCGGTCCGCAGCAGGTTCTCCAGCAGGATCTTTAGGCTGAACGGGAGGTCCTCGGCGCCGTCCGCCGCAGCCAGCCGGTGGATCTCGTAGCTGTTCCCGCCGGCGTGCAGCGGGCCCCGGCTGCCGAAGCTATTGGCTGTCATCGTCCGATCTCCTGCCTTGTCGCTCGTCCCTGCGTCTGGCTGCCCCGATTGCGGTCGTATCGCATCTTCCCGCAGTCGCGAGACCCGGCGTCCTCCGGGCGTAGTATCTCGATATCAAGCTATCTACAGACAACCTAGCCCTGACTTATCTCGACGTCAAGGTATCTGGACCCGGTTCCGCGTCGCCACACCCCTTGGTGCCCGGGTTTCGACACAACTCCGGGAACAGGACACGCACAGCGACAGCGACGGCGCCATCCACGCTAAATCGGCCGGCTTGCCCCCGCGTGGCCCTGTTCCAGCGGGCCGGGTTCCCCGGCGGGAGGATAAGGCCGGGCAGGCCAACGGATCCAAACCAGATCCGGTGGCCGCGAGGCGGCTAAATAGTGGCGAAATTACCACGGCCGGGAATTCCCAGGCGTTTGCCCATCGGAACCGCCGGGTACTCGCCAGGGACGATAGCGGGGATATTCCTATTGCATATCGGGGGAGATCCATGCGCGTTGTCATGTACGCGGTCGCGACCGGGGCTCTTGTCGCGGCCGTCCTGGCGAGCGGCGCCTCGGCCGCACTGGCCGGGCAGACCGCGAATCTCGGCGGCGGCCAGACATTGAATATTTTCCCTAATCCGTCCGCACCGGGGACGTCGACGACGTTTCAGGTCAACTGCGCCTCGGAGAGCTCGTCCGGGCCGGCCCAGTCGGCGACCCTGGCCGGAACCCAGCTGGGGCTGGCCGACCAGATCCCGATGCAGGCTTCGGGCCAGACGAACGTATTCATTACCACCGTCGTCCTGCCCACCACTCTCGCCGCGGGCACATACAGCCCCGAGGTCGACTGCTCGAACGGCGTCTCGGCCTCAGCGACTCTGCAAGTGAACGCCGTGCCGTCCCCGGCACCCCAGACCGGTGACGGCACGACCTCCACCGCGACCAACAGTTCGATCACCGACGTGGGCTTCGGCCTGCTCGGCCTCGGCGCCGTGGTGGGCGGAGTGGCGCTGCGCCGGCGCCGCCCGGGGTCGCCCACCTAGCCGGGCCCAGCGGGCCGCCCGAAGCGTCCGGGCCCGGGTGATCGCCACGCACAGGCTGATCAGCACCCTCGTCGTGACCTTGATGATCGCGGGTATCACCCTGGCCTACGTCGGAAGCCATACCCTGCGCTGGTCGCCGCCGCCGGCCCCGCCCAAGTGGGCGGGCCGGGCCC
>JASHUI010000328.1:0-8466 GCA_030040095.1 Streptosporangiaceae bacterium
GGCCGGGCCGCGGCGCGCAGCCGGGGCAGGAAGTGCGCGACCCTGGCCCGCTCGTGTTCCCGGGCCTTGCCCGCTTCATCGTCCAGGCCGCTGTTCACCACGATGTGCAGCCCGGCGGCCAGCTTCCGCTCGGCCAGGTGCTCGCCGTCCCAGCTCCACAGCACCACCGCGCCTGGCTCCGCGCTCAGCAGGTGGAACGGGTCGAACCCGGCCAGCCCGGACCGGTCCAGCATCCCGGTGTCGGCGACCTGCAACGGCAGGACGCCCCGGGTGCGCCGCGAGGCCACGGGCGCCATCCGGCCCAGCCCGTTCAGCACGCAGGTCACCCGCCCCGCGCCGGGCGCCACCGCCAGCCAGGTCCCGCCCGCCAGCAGGTCCCGGCCCCCGATCAGGCCGGGATGATCCGGCCAGTGCCGCCCGGGCGGCTCCCAGGGCCGGTCGACCAGCTCGTCACGGACCCCGGCCAGCAGCACCGGGGCGCCCGGCTCGACGCTCACGATCGCGGTGCACATACCCCTATTGGACCCCGTAACCCCTGACTGCGACGATAAGGAACCACCGTCCGCGACCGCGGTGCGGCCACGAGACCGGAGGTTCGCCGATGTCCCTGGAGGTCAGGCGGTTGCACCTGGCGCGGCTGCGTGGTCCCGACGGCCTCGAGTGGCCGGTGCACGGCTTCGTGGTCACCCACCCGCGCGGCGCGGTGCTGGTCGACACCGGCGTCGGCGGGCCGGACGACGTGCTCAACGACTGGCGAGTCGTCAACCGCACCGCCGCGGACGCGCTCGCCGACCTGGACATGACCCCGGGCGACATCGACATGGTGATCAACACCCACCTGCATTTCGACCACTGCGGCCAGAACGCGGTGTTTCCCCACGCGCCCTGCTACGTCCAGCGCGCCGAGCTGAACCGGGCCAAGGACGAGGCGCGGGAACTCTACGACTGGTTCGGGTTCATGGACGCCAGGTTCGAGCTGCTGGACGGGGACGCCGAGATCCTGCCCGGCCTGTCGGTGATCACCACGCCCGGGCACACCGTGGGCCACCAGTGCGTGGTCGTCCAGTCCGGCGACGGCGGGCCCGACCTGCTGACCGGAGACGCCGTCTACACGCCGCGGGTGTACCAGGGCCCGGACGACCAGGAACTGCCGCCGGGCCAGGCCGCCGACCTGGACTCCTGGCGCGAGTCCCGGGCGCGGATCAAGGCCACCGGCGCGGCGCGGCTGCACTTCTGCCACCACACCGACGTCATCCACGGCTGAGCCGCCGCGAGTCGGGGCGTAACAACTGCTGTCAATCGCCCTTGACGTTGACGATCTGGCGCAGCGTGTGCTTGATCCCGACCAGGTCCTTCGCGTCGTCCATGACCACGTCGACCGGCTTGTACGCGTCCGGGATCTCGTCAAGGAACTTGTCGGTCCGGCGCCACTCGATGCCCCGCATGGCCGCGTCGAGCTGGCCCCGGGTGAACGTCTTGCGCGCCTTCGACCGGCTGTAGCGGCGGCCGGCGCCGTGCGGCGCGGAGTTCAGCGCGAGCCGGTTGCCCTTGCCGGTCACCACGTAGGAACGAGTGCCCATCGAGCCCGGGATCAGGCCCGGCCTGCCCTCTGACGCGTCGATCGCCCCCTTGCGCGACAGCCAGACCAGTTTGCCGAAGTGCGTTTCCCGTGCCGTGTAGTTGTGATGGGTGTTCACGGTCTCGCCGGCCTCGACGTCCCGGCCGATCCACTGCCGGACGCAGTCCGTCACCCGGTGCATCATCTCCTCGCGGTTCAGCAGGGCGAAGTGCTGGGCCCAGCGCAGGTCCCTGATGTAGGCCCAGAACTCGTCGGTCCCCTCGGCCAGGTAGGCGAGGTCGCGATCGGGCAGCTGGATCCACCACCGCGCGGCCAGGGCCTGGGCGATCTTGATGTGACGCTGGGCGAGCTTGTTGCCGACGCCGCGCGACCCGGAGTGCAGGAACAGCCAGACCCGGTCCTGCTCGTCCAGGCTGACCTCGATGAAGTGGTTGCCCGAGCCGAGGCTGCCGAGCTGGAGCCGCCAGTTCGGCGCGATGGCGTCGGCGCTGTCCGCGCCGTCGCGTTCCTCGAGCGCCTCGATCCGGCCGGCCGTCTCGCTGTCGTAGACCGCGGTGTTGTACTTCCCGGCGGACAGCGGGATCGAGCGCTCGATCGACGAGCGCAGCCCCGCGAGATCGCCGCGAGCCGACGCGTCCTGCGCGGTGAGCTGGGTGCGCACCGCGATCATGCCGCAGCCGATGTCCACCCCCACGGCCGCCGGGATGATCGCGCCGACGGTCGGGATGACCGAGCCGACCGTCGCGCCCTTCCCGAGGTGGGCGTCCGGCATCAGGGCCAGGTGCGGGAAGATGAACGGCATGGAGGCGGTGCGCTCAGCCTGCTCACGGGTGCCGTCGTCGAGGATCGACGCCCAGCTCGCCAGCTTCTCGCCCAGCCACTCCATTACCCCAATCCTGACAGGGACCGGGCCGGGGACGGGGCGGGGGCGAGGCTGCCGGAGCGCAGCGGGAGGCGGGCCAGGAACAGCGTGACGGCCAGGCCCCCGACCATGGGGCCGTACCAGGCCCATGGGCCGCGCCAGGGGACCTGCGAGCCGAAGGTGATGACCGCGACCGCGGCCGACGTGGCGGCTAGGCGGGCCCAGTTCCTGGCCGCCGCGATCACGGCCACGGCCAGCGCCGGCCACAGGTAATAGGCGACCATGACCGGCTCGAATACTGAACGCAACGCCAGGGCCACACCGGTCCACCAGAGGAACTCCTGGAGCGTGTCCGGGCTCCAGGCCTTGCCGCGGCTGGCGCGAAAGCACAGTCCGACGATCAGCGCGCCCGCGCACGCCACCGCGATGGCCAGAGCCCGGAACGGCCCGGCCGCCACCGCGCCGCCGCTCATGTGCGGGGCCAGCGACGTCCACGGCGTGAGGTGGTCGACGGTCGGCCAGTTCGGCTGGTTGGTCACCGCGTGCACGGTGGCCGGCCAGTTGGCCCGGGCCGCGGCGCCCAGGAGCACCACGGCGGGGGTGGCGGCCCGGATCAGGTAGCCGGTCACCCGCCGCGGCTCGAGGGCGACCAGGATCAGCGGCAGCGCGATCAGCGCCACCGGCTGGACGGCGATGGCCGCCCCGACCAGCCAGGCCGAGCGCGGGGCCTTCGCCCGGGACAGGGCCAGGATGCCGAACAGGAGCAGCCCGACGCCCACGGCGTCCTCGGGATGCCCCCACTCCACCGACACGCACCACAAGGCCACCGCGCTCGCGCCGGCCACCAGCGCGCGCTTCGCCCGGTCCGCGCGCAGCCGCTCGGCCAGGGCGTCGGCGGCGAACAGCGCCACGGCCGAGATCGCGATCTCATAGGGCCCCGCCACCAGCCACACGGCCGGATGGAGGTTGTGCGCGCCCGGCGCCTGCAGCGAGATCCCCAGGGCGTCGATGAGCGCGGCCACCGGGACCAGGATCACGGCCGCGCCGGGGAACCCGACCAGGCCGGTCGGCTGGGTGTACAGGCCGGCGAGGTCCAGGTGCGCCAGGCGCCGGGCCGCGGCCAGCGTCCCCCACAGGTCGTCCGGCAGCGGCCAGCCGTGCGCCCCGGTGATCAGCGGCCCCCACCAGGTGGTGGAGCCCATCGACACCGCGATCAGCGCGGCCGTGGCGACCAGCGGGAACAGCCGCCGGGTCGGCCACGCCGCCCGGGCCGGCACCGGCCCGATGCTGGCGATGACGGCGTCGGTGACCGCCGCCGGGCTTGAAGTCGTCACGGCCACCCCCTGGCCACCGCGGCCTGGCCGAGCCCGACCCCGGCCGCCGCTGTGCTCACTGGCACAGTCAACACCATCGCGGCGGCCAGCAGCCAGGGTGTGAACGGCACCTGAAACCCGCCCCTTCCCTTGTCCGTTCGTGATCGCGTTCGGCCGGCGACCGGGTTACGGACAAGGCGGCCAGATTCGGAACGGCTCGGCGCCAAAATACAGCCGTTCCGAAATTCGCGCCGCGGGGCGTGGTGTGCCCAGCCGGGGGCCGGCTCCTCGAAAAATCTTCTCATAGGCGGTTATAAGGGGCACGCCTATGACGACCTATCCGGGCGGCCATTAGTGTGAACGGGCCGTCGTGTCGGAAACAGAGACAGCGATGGTGCCATCCATGCTGTTGGGCGCGGGCCGGGCGGGGGGCGCGGGCGGCGCGAGGGGCAGGCGCGGGCGGGCCGGGGGAGAATCGGGGGCATGGTCAGCGCGCAAGACGTGCGTGCCGTGGCGCTGTCGCTGCCGCGCACGGAGGAACACCTGATCCGCGACCACGTCAAGTTCCGGGTGGGCAAGATCGTCTACGTGGCGATCTCCCCGGACGAGACGGTCATGGGCTTCGGCTTCCCCAAGGAGGAACGGGCCGCGATGATCGCGGCCGAGCCTGAGCGGTTCTTCCTGTACCGGGCGAGCGACGCCCGGTTCAACTGGATCGACACCTACCTGCCGCTCATCGACCCGGCCGAGATGACCGAGTTCGTCGTCGAGGCGTGGCGCATGGTGGTGCCGAAGCGCGTGGCAGCGGCCCACCTGGACCAGCGCGGGCCGTGACCGCGAGTCGGCGTTCAGCAGAAATTACGCATAGCTGTGCGCTTGGTCTGGGTACCGTCCGGCGGCCACGTCGGCGGCGTAACGGCTGGCCGCGCCGAGCAACTCGCCCCGGGCGTCGGCGTACTGCTTGACGAACCTGGGCAGCCGTCCGGCGGTGAGCCCGGCCATGTCCTGCCACACCAGGATCTGCGCGTCGCAGTCGGGGCCGGCGCCGATACCGACGGTGGGTATCCGCAGCGCCCCCGACACCCGCCGCCCTAGCTCGGCCGGCACGCTCTCCAGCACGACCGCGAACGCCCCGGCACCCTCCAGGGCCAGCGCGTCGGCCAGCAGTTGGTCCCCGGCGTCCCCGCGCCCCTGGACCCGGCGCATCCCGCCGAGCACGTTGACGCTCTGCGGGGTCAGCCCGAGGTGGCCCATCACCGGGATGCCGGCCGCCACCAGCGTCTCGACCTGCGGCAGCACCCGCCGGCCGCCCTCCAGCTTCACCGCCTGTGCGCCGCCTTCCTTCAGGTGGCGCACCGCGCTGGCCAGGGCCTGCTCCGGGCCGGCCTGGTAGCTCCCGAACGGCAGGTCGGCGACGACCAGCGCGGTGCGGGTGCCGCGGACGACGGCCCGCACCATCGCGATCAGCTCGTCCATGGTCACCGGCAGCGTGCTGGAGTGGCCGAGGACCACTTCGGCGCTGGTGTCGCCGACGAGCAGCGCGCGCACCCCGGCCTGCTCGAAGATCCCGGCGGTGAGCGTGTCGTAGCTGGTGAGCATCGACCACCGCTCACCACGGTCGGTGGCCGCCTGCAGGTCCCTGATCGTGACCCGCCGGTCCGCGGGCCACGCCGTCACGTCGGACATCACAGTTCCTCCCTGGTCGCCACCGCGGACGGGTTGGCGCCGTTACCGATCATGCACCCTTGCCCGTTCTGCCGGAAGTGCTGGGGTTTAACCACGCGGGGCCGGGGTCGGGTTTACTACGACTATGTCCTGTCCCCCCCGCGCCGGCCTGACCGCTGCCTTAGCGGCGTTGGGCGGGCTGGCCGTGCTGGCCGGGTGCGCCAGCCCCGCGCCGCCGCCGGCCGGGCTGGCCGGCGATCCGGCGTGGTTCATCCAGGCGCAGGCCCTGGCCCTGGCCGAGGTGGCCGGCTCGGCGCATGTCGAGATGACCAGCTCGTCAGCCTCGGGGTCCACCGTGTACAGCGCCGACGTGTCGGCGAGCGCCGGCCGCCAGGTCATCACGATCAGCGGCGGCGGGCAGGCGACCGTGCTCGATGTGGCGGGGGTCGGCTACGTGAGCGGCAACCAGACCGCCCTGACCAGCTTCTTCGGCTTCCCGGCCGCCACGTCCGCCCGCCTGGTCGGCCGCTGGGTCTCCTTCCGCTCCGGCCAGCCCTACTACCAGCAGGTCGTCGACGCGGTGACGCTCGGCTCGGCCCTGGGCGTGGTCACGCTCTCCGGCCGGCTCACCTCGCAGGGCCGGCGGGGGATGGACGGGCAGCCGGTCGTCGGGCTGCGCGGCACGGCGCCGAAGGTGCCCGGGGTTCCCGCGGGCACCAAGGCCACGCTCTACGTCGCGACCAACGGGCGGCCGCTGCCGCTCAGCTTCCAGGAGGCGTCCGGCGGCGTCCGGCTCAGCGCGGTGTTCAGCCGGTGGGGAGAGGCCGTCAGCGTGGCCGCGCCGCGCGGCGCGATCCCGATCACCACGGTCATGGGATCGCACCGGGCCTGACCGCCGGCTCCAGGTCAGGGGTGCTGGCTGCTGACCGACACCACCTCGCCGGTCATGTACGAGGCGTAGTCGCTGGCCAGGAACGCGATCACGCCGGCGACCTGCCACGGCTCGGCCCCGTGCCCGAACGCCTCGCGGGCGGCCAGCCCGGCGAGTTCCTGTTCGTTCATCACCTTGGACAGGAACGGGTGCATGGCCAGGCTCGGCGCCACGGCGTTCACCCGGATGCCGTGCGCGGCGACGTCCAGGGCCGCGCACCGGGTCAGCGCCATGACCCCGGCCTTGGCCGCCGCGTAGTGCGCCTGCCCCGGCTGGGCCCGCCAGCCCAGCACCGAGGCGTTGTTGACCACCGCGCCGCCGCGGCCCTGCGCGACCATCTGGCGCAGCGCGGCCCTGGTGCAGCGGAACGTTCCGTTGAGCGTGACGTCGAGCACCCGCAGCCACTGCTCGTCGGTCATGTCCAGGATCGAGCTGGTGCCGCCGAGCCCGGCGTTGTTGATGAACACGTCCAGGCGCCCGAACCGCGCCGCCGCCCCGGCTACCAGCGCGTCGACCTGATCCTGGTCGGTGACATCGCAGGCCGCCGCGTGCACCCGGTCCGGGTATGTCCCGGCCAGCTCGCCGCCGATCGCGGCCAGGCGCCGCTCGTGGTGGTCGCTGATGACCACCTGAGCCCCCTCGTCCAGGCAGCGGCGGGCGGTGGCCGAGCCGATGCCGGTGCCGGCCGCGGCGGTGATCACGACCACCTTGCCGGCCAGCAGGTCGTGCCCGGGCGGGGGCGAGCCGGGATGGCCGCTCACGGCCGGGGCTGCCGGGGCAGGCCGAGCGCACGCTCGGCGATGATGTTGCGCTGGATCTCGTCCGACCCGCCGTAGATCGTGTCGGCCCGGCTGAACAGGAACAGCCGCTGCCACTCGTCGAGGTCGTACGGCTCGCCCCTGGCCACCATCGACGGGGCCCCGAGCACCTCCATGGCCAGCTCGCCGAGCCCCTGGTGCCATCGCGACCACAGCAGCTTGGTCACCGAGGCCGCGGCGCCCGCCGTCGCGTCGCCCTCCAGGGTGTCCAGCGCGTAGGCCTGCATGACCTCCAGGCCGATCCATGCCCGGGCCAGCTTGTCGCGCAGCACCGGGTCGGTTCCCGCCTCGCCGCGCCGGGCCACGGCCAGCAGCGCGTCAAGCTCGCGGCGGAACCCGACCTGCTGGCCGAGCGTGGCCACGCCCCGCTCGACGGCCAGGGTGGCCTGGGCGACCCGCCAGCCGTCGCCGGCCTCGCCCACCACGAGATCACGGGCGGTCCTGGCCCCGTCGAAGAACACCTCGTTGAACTCGGCGGTGCCGGTCAGCTGGCGGATCGGGCGGACGGTGATGCCCTCCTGGCGCATGGGGACGAGCAGGTAGGACAGGCCCCTGCTGCGGCGCGAGCCCGGCTCGGTCCGGGCCAGCAGGAAGCACCAGTCGGCCTCCAGGGCCAGCGACGTCCACACCTTCTGGCCGTTGATCACCCACTCGTCGCCGTCGAGGACCGCCGTCGTGGCCACGGCGGCGAGGTCGGACCCGGCGCCCGGCTCGGAGTAGCCCTGACACCAGAGCTCCTGCACGGCGGCGATCGGCGGCAGGAACCGCCGTTTGTGCTCGGGCGTGCCGTGCGCGATCAGCGTGGGCCCGAGCAGTTCCTCGCCCATGTAGCCGACCCGGGCGGGCGCGCCGCTGCGCGCGTACTCCTCATGGAAGATCACCTGCTGCGCGAGCTTGGCGCCGTGGCCGCCGCAGTCGGCAGGCCAGCCCAGGCAGGTGAAGCCGGCCGCGGCCAGGTGCCGGTTCCAGGCCACCCGCTCGGCGTGCCGCTCGTGCTCGCGGCCGGGCCCGCCCGCGCCGCGCAGCGCGGCGAATGGGCCACTGAGGTTGGCCGCCAGCCACGCGCGCACGTCGGCGCGGAACTCCTCGTCCTGCGGCGTGAACCGCACCGGGCCTCCCCTCCGGGACCTGGGTCTGGCCGCTCACTGCCCCTGGTGCGTAGGCTAAACCTAGCAAGCACTTGCTTGCTAGCTCGCGCGCGGGAGGGACTCCGGTGGAGCTGACGATCCCGGGTGCCGTGGCGAGGGCAGCCCGGGAGTTCGGCGACCGGACGGCGCTGGCCGAGCCGGGCGGGCCCC
>JASHUI010000329.1:0-6482 GCA_030040095.1 Streptosporangiaceae bacterium
CGCGTGGCGGCCGGGCTGGAGCCGAGGCCTGGCATGGTCCGTATCTCGCCGCAGATCGGGTAGACGAAACCGGCCCCGACGGAGGCTCGCACCTCCCGGACCGGGAGGGTCCAGCCGGCCGGCGCTCCCCTCAGCGCCGGATCGGACGAGATGGACAGGTGCGTCTTGGCGATGCATACCGGCAGCCGCCCGAACCCGGCCCGCTCGTAGGTGTCCAGCTGCTTGGCCGCCTGCGCCGAGTAGCTCACCCCGGCGGCGCCGTAGACCCTGGTCGCGACCGTCTCGATCTTCTCGCGCAGGCTCGCCTCGTCGGGGTACAGGAAGCGGAAGTCGCTGGGTTCCTCCGCCGCCTCCGCCACCGCCTCGGCCAGTTCGATCGCGCCGCGGCCACCGTTGTCGAAGTGACTCGACACTGCCGACCGGGCCCCCATCCCGGCCGCGACGTCGCGTATCGCCTGGTACTCGCTCGGATGGTCGGTCGGGAATGTGCTGATCGAGACCACGGGCGAGATCCCGTGCAGCCGCACGTTCTCCAGCTGCTTGCGCAGGTTGGCCGCGCCCGCCAGGACGTCGTCGGGGTTCTCCTTGAGCATCTCCTCCGGGAGCGGGCGGCCCGCCACGACCTTGTACTTGCCGGAGTGCGCCTTGAGCGCCCGCACGGTGGCGACCACGACCGCGGCGTCCGGGACCAGCCCGGAGTTGCGGCACTTGATATTGAAGAACCGTTCGGCCCCCATGTCGGCCCCGAAACCCGCCTCTGTCACGAGGAAGTCGCCGGTGTGGATGCCGATCAGGTCGGCAAGCACCGAGGAGTTGCCCGTGGCGATGTTGCCGAACGGCCCGGTGTGCACCAGCACCGGGGTGTTCTCGATCGTCTGCAGCAGGTTCGGCTTGATCGCGTCGCGCAGGATCACGGCCATCGATCCCGCGGCGCTGAGCTGCTCCGCCGTCACCGGGGTGCCGTCGGCCGTGTAGCCGACGACGATCCGGCCGAGCCGCTGGCGCAGGTCGGCGAGCGACGTGGTCAGCGCGAGCGTCGCCATCAGTTCGGAGGCGGCCGTGATGTCGAAGCCGGTCTGCCTGGTCACGCCGTCGGCGCGCGGGCCGAGACCGATCACGATGTTGCGGAGCGCCCGGTCGTTGACGTCGAGAACCCGGCGCCAGGTGATCTCGTCCAGGTCCAGCCCGAGCGCGTTGCCCTGGTAGAGGTGGTTGTCGATCATCGCGGACAGCAGGTTGTGCGCCGCCGTGACCGCGTGCATGTCGCCGGTCAGGTGCAGGTTCAGCGCCTCCATGGGGACCACCTGGCTGTACCCGCCGCCGGCGGCACCGCCCTTGATCCCGAATGTGGGGCCCATGGACGGCTGCCGGATGGCGATCGTCGCCCGCTTGCCGATGTGCTTGAAGGCCTGCCCGAGGCCGACGGTCGTCGTGGTCTTGCCCTCGCCGAGCGGCGTTGGCGTGACCGCCGTCACCACCACGTACCTTGCCTTCGGGGCGTCAGCCAGCTCCTCGATCGCCGCCAGCTTGATCTTCATGACCTGCTCGCCGTAGGGCTCCAGCAGGTGGCCGGGTATACCCACCTCGGCGGCCACATCCTCGAGCGGCTTGAGCGCCGCGCCCCGGGCTATCTCGAGGTCGGTAGGAAACGCCATGACGCCTCCGGCAGGTCGGGTCCGGCTTCGGTCACCAGTTGCACCAGCTGCACCAGCTGCACCAGCTGCACCAGTATGACGCCAGGCTCTTTGGGTTGAGTCTGTAACTAAAGCCACAGTCACGGCACTGGGCACAGGCACAACGCGCGCTTCCGGCGGTCTGTGATCCGGGACAAACGCGGATGGGCCCGGCGTCGGCGAGCGTGACGTCGGCCTAGCCGCGACGGCGGACACAGCGGCCCCGCAGGCCTGATGCACCGCCCGGTCGTCTGCGCCCACCGCGGTAAGGATCCGGGGTAGCCCGGAAAACCCGCCACCTGGCGAAATCCACGCTGGTGGGGCCGCGGTGCGGCCGGGAACATTGGGAGAAGACCCCTCGGCCCGCTGACGCTGCGGGCGGCAAATGTCGGGAGGTGGGGAGGTTGAACGCACCTGTAACGGCGGCGGGCCGGGACGCCGCGGCCCGCGAGATCGCCGCTCAGATGGCGGCCGCCGCCATGGCGTGGCTCGACGCGCTCGATGCCGCGCAGCGTGCGGTGGCCATCGGGAGCGCGCCCAGCCTGAACGCCGACCTGGACGCCGAGCGAAGGCTGTGGTTCTACACGCCCACGGATCACGGCGGGCTGACCCTGAACGACCAGCGACCAGCCCAGCAGCGCCTGGCCCACCAGCTCGTGGCGACCGGCCTGTCCGCCGCCGGGTACGTCACCGTCGCCACCATCCTCGGGCTGGACAACGTCCTCGACTACGTGGAGGGCTGGAGCGTCAACTGGGGCCGGGAACGGGGCCGCGACCCCGGCCTGTACTACCTGCGGGTGTTCGGCGAGCCGGGCGGCTCGGGTGCATGGGGCTGGCGCTTCGGCGGCCACCACGTCTCGCTCAACAACCTGATCGTGGACGGGATGGTCCGCTCGACCACCCCGTGCTTCTTCGGCGCGGACCCGGCGGCCTCGCCCCTGCTCGGGCCCGAGCCGCTGTGCCCGCTGGGCGGAGCCGAGCAGGCGGCTCGCGAGCTGGTCCGTGCTCTCGAACCGGCCCAGGCCGCCCGCGCGATCCTGCTCGACCGGGCACCGTCGGACATCGTCGGCGGCAACCGGCCGCGCCTGTCGGACGGCGACCGGACAATGTACCTGCGCGACCTGTGGCGCCGGCCTTTCACCGACCCGGCGCTCGCCGAGCAGGTGGCCCGGCTGGACGCCGCCGCCGAACAGGCGTCGGGCTACGATGCCGACGATTACCAGCGGCTCTCGCTGAGCAGTCACCCGAAAGGCCTGCCGGCCCGGGAACTTAACTCCGGGCAGCGGGAACTGCTGCGCGGCCTGCTTTCGGCCTACCTGTGCCGAGTGCCCGATGCTCTCTCGCCGCAGGCCGACTACGACGACGACGAGGTCCTGGACCAGGTCCACCTGGCCTGGGCCGGACCCACCGAACCAGGCCAGCCGCACTACTACCGCCTGCAGGGACCGCGGCTGGTCATCGAGTACGACAACACCCTGCGCCAGGCGAACCACGCGCATTCGGTCTGGCGTGACCCGGAGGCCGACTTCGGCTACGACGCACTCAGGGCGCACCTGTCCGCGGACCACCGCTAGGTGACGCGGCGAAAAGCAGGGGGATCAGTCGACCCATCGGTGTGTTCTGGCCAGAGCGACGATCTGCTGCCGGATCTCGCTGATCTGGCCGGCGGTCAGCGACGGCACGGCCTCGATGAGCGACTCGGTGACCTCATCGCTGAACTCCCGCTGGGACAGGACATCGCACACGTCGGCGTCGGCGTCCGCGGGTCTTGCCTGAGCACCACCCGTGCTGACGGCGGCCTCACGGCGCCGCGGCGGCGCGCCCACGATGCGGACGGAAACGACCTTCGGGCCCCGGTCGCTATCCTCCTCCTCGTATTCGACGGGCACCCCCGGTTGCGCGAGGTGCCGATGCTCGCCGAAGTCGTTGACGTGGACGAAAACGTCTTCTCCGCCGTTCTTCGGCGCGATGAACCCGTAACCGCGCTCCTGGTCAAAGCGCACGATCCTGCCTACCGCAGCCACCACAGCACCCCCAGCCCGCACGACAAGCGTGCCCGCCGCCCTGTAGACCCGTCACGGAACCCCGTCACGGTCACCACCGATGTCCTGTCACATGCCGACCAGCCGAATCGATGGTTGCCCATCGAAACCGCTGAATACCTGACTCTACGACGCCATGCGAACTATGGCGCCACCTCGCCGCTGAGATCCTGCGAGTATCCACATGGTGGCCGCCTGCCCGGGACATTACGCCCCGGCCCGCGGGCACGCGCAGCGACCCGCCGACCAGGTCCTCGCCCGGCACCGCGCCGTCGCATCGATCGTGCCGCATGCCGCGCCCAGGGTCACCGTGCCCGCGTGGGAGGAACGCGATTGAGCGGCTAGCCGAGCACTGGCGTTCGTGGCGAGCGCGAGCGGGGTCGCACCAGGCGGTGCCGTCCGGCTTTGCCAGCGGGAGGCTCGAGCAGATCCGTGAGATCCGCTGCTGGCCTCCAGGCGTGGCCGCGCTTCAGCGCAACCCTCGTCAATAGCCCTTGCTGCTCGAGCCCTTGAAGATCCACCCGGGCGGTCTGGGGAACCACGTTATGACTCCCGGCATGCGAGGCGACCGTGTACTGGGCGTGCGGGTTCTTGGTCGCGTGCTGCAGCAGGGCCAGTTGGCGATGGTTGAATCTCCGCGACAGCGCTGCGAGGGATTCCTGAAGACGTCTGGTCTCGGCCACCCTATGCGCGAGGTATTCCTGCAGGTCCCTAATGGCCCGCTCGATGATCCGCAGCTGGTGGATCACGACATAGGTGAGATCCCCTTCGTCTTGCTCGGTGTCGAGGAAGCTGCGCGCATACTGGCCCGGGGCCCTCTTGAGCAGGCGGGAGATCGGGAGGAACTCCGCGAGCCAGTAGTCCTGGTTGAGCATCGACCAGTAGAAGAGGACTCGCGCGGTCCTGCCGTTGCCGTCCACGAAGGGATGGTCGTAGGCGAGCATGAAGTGAACGGCTATCGCGCGCACAACAGGCGGCACATAGCTCCCACCCGATGCGTCGTTGGCGAAGTCGCACAGTCGCTGAAGCCGCTCAGGAAGCTCGCCCGCGGGTGGCGGCACATGCAGCACGGTCCCGTCGAACGGGTCCTCGACGACCACTCGTCTCTCGCCGGGGAGCTGCGGGCGTCCTTCGTGGCTTGGGTCGTCGAGCGTGCCGGCGGTGACGATGCGGTGGATGTCACAGATCAGCGCTGGGGTGAGCGGCTCGTGGCGAATCTCCCCCACCCGCCGCATCGCGCGGTAATTGTTGAGGATCATGCGTTCGTCTCTGGTGCGAGGCTGGCGGCCGGTGCGCAGCATGTCCTTGGCCACCTCATGGCTGGTCTGAGCACCTTCCAGCTGGCTGGAGGTAATCGCCTCCTCGATGAGCGAATTGATCATGTATCGGGCCCGGTCGGGCGCGTCGAGGGTGACCGGCTCCGGGACGCCGAGGCGCCCGCTGGTGTGCTTGTCCACCCTCTCGATGCCCCGCAGCACCTCGTCGGGCAGCGCATAGCTGAACGGGCGGCCGTCGGCGTCGATCAGGGGCAGCATGCGCTTCATGCCGTTGCGTGCGACCTTGGTGATAAGCCACCACTCCTGAGGAGTCAGACCGTCTGGCGCCGGGCGCCATCGAAGCTGATCCCAGGACATGTATCTGTCCGCGCCGACAGAGTGGACTTTGCCCATGGCGCGCTCGAAGAACTCTGGCTGACGTCTGGTCTTCTCGTCAAGGAGGGCCATGAGTGACGGCGGTGGCTGTGGCTTTCTCATCTTCCCGCTAGTTCAGCTAACACTAACAGCTAATTAGCTGCTAATTTCCTCAAGTTTAGCAGATAGCTGCAGGCCTGCGCCCGTGCAGGCGGCCGAGAGTGTGGTGTGCTGGTTTATGGAGGTGCTGGTCATCGGGCTGCCATGACACAATGCGTGCTCGTGAGGAAAGCGGACATAACTCCCGAGCTTGTCTGCCGACTGGTCGCGACTCAGTTCCCGCAGTGGGCTGAGTTGCCTGTCCGCCCGGTGGATGTGGACGGCTGGGACAATGCCACGTTCCGCCTCGGCGAGCGCATGTCGGTCCGGCTGCCTAGCTCGCAGGCCTACGTTGAGCAGGTCGGCAAGGAACACTGCTGGCTGCCGTTCTTGGCCCCGCAACTACCGCTGCCGATTCCTGAGCCGCTGGCCATGGGCGAGCCGGGCTGCGGTTTCCCGCGCCCGTGGTCGGTGTACCGGTGGATCGACGGCCAGACAGCAGCGGCTGAGGCGGTGGCGAGCCTGCCCGAGTTCGCCGCCGACCTGGCCGACTTTCTCGCTGCCCTGTACAAGGTGGACCCGTCCGGCGGTCCGGTGCCGGGCACGCACAACTTCTTCCGCGGCGGATCACCGGCCTGCTACGACGCCGAGACGAGGGCGGCGCTTGCCGTCCTGCGCGGTCACATCGACACCGGCCTGGCCGCCGAGGTCTGGGAGGCGGCGATGGCGGCCCGGTGGGACGGTCCGCCAGTGTGGTTCCATGGCGATGCCCAGCCGGGCAACCTGCTCCTGGATTCGGCCGGACGGCTGAGTGCGGTCATCGACTTCGGCACTTGCGGGATCGGTGATCCTGCCTGCGACACGACAATCGCGTGGACGTTCTTTTCCGGGGAGAGCCAGCGCGTGTTCAAACAGCAGCTGCCGGTCGATGGGGCGACGTGGACGCGCGGCCGCGGCTGGGCGATCTGGAAAGCGATGATCGTCCTCGTCCGCGCGCTGGACACCGACCCCGACGATGCCGAGTTCACGAAGAGCGT
>JASHUI010000330.1:0-7628 GCA_030040095.1 Streptosporangiaceae bacterium
CAGGAAGAGTACGGCCAGCGCTGACCGCCACCGGCCATGACCGGCCGTGCCGCCCTGGGGCGGCCGGGGCCGTCCGTTAGGGAGGAACTCCATGCCCGACCGCAAGCCCAAGATCGGGATCCTGGGCATCATGCAGGACCTGTACGACGACTTCATCCCGGACATCGCGGCGCGCCAGGAGGGCTACGCCCGCGAGATCGCCGCCAGCCTGGCCGACATCGGCGAGTTCATCCCGAGCGAGCCGATCAAGTACCGCGAGGACGCCGAGCTCGCGATGCGCCAGTTCGAGGACGACAACCTCGACGGGGTCATGGTGGTGATGCTGACCTACGGGCCGGCCATGCGGGTGGCGCGGCTGCTCGCCGAGTCCCGGCTGCCGATCCTGCTGGCCAACATCCAGCCCGATCCGGCGGTCACCCCGGCGTGGGACATGGCGGACATGACCTACAACCAGGGCGTGCACGGCGCCCAGGACACCGCCAACGCGATGGTCCGGGCGGGCCGGGCGTTCGCGGTGCTGACCGACGACTGGCACAGCGAGGCGTTCCGGGCCGGCGTGGACCGGTTCGCCCGCGCCGCAGCGGCGGTAACCGCCTGGAAGTCGCTGAAGGTGGCGATCTTCGGCTACGCGATGAACGACATGGGCGACATCCGGGTGGACGAGAACGCGCTGATCCGCAGCCTCGGCCCGCAGATCCGCGCCGTGGCGCCCGGCGACCTGTACCGCGGCATGCTCGCGGTCACCAACGCGCAGGTGGCCGAGGTGATCGAGTTCGAGAACGCCAGGTTCGAGATCGACCCGGCCCTGTCGGCGGACGAGCGCGCCGACCACGCGCGGATGCAGGTCGCGATCAAGGCCATGCTGGACCAGGGCGGCTACGGCGCGTACACCGCGCACTTCGACGCGATCGGCGAGGACGGCCGGTTTGCCCGGCTGCCGCTGGCGGCCGCCTCCACGCTCATGGCCGAGGGCTACGGTTACGCCGCCGAAGGAGACGTGCTGACTGCCTGCCTGGTCTCGGCCGGGCACAAGCTGATCGGTAACGCCCACTTCACCGAGATGTACGCGATGGACTTTCCCTCCGACTCGGTGCTGATGAGCCACATGGGCGAGGGCAACTGGAAGATCGCCCGTTCCGACCGGCCGGTTCGGCTGATCAAGCGCCCGCTCGGCATCGGCAGGCTGGACGACCCGCCGACCTTCCTGTTCCAGTACCAGCCGGGACCGGCCACGCTGGCCGCGCTGGTGAATCTGGAGGGTGGCCGGTTCCGCCTCGTGGTGGCCGAGGGTGAGAACCTGGACAGCGCACCGCTGCCGAGCCTGGAGATGCCGTACGGTCAGTTCCGGCCCGCGACCGGGCTGCGCGCGTGCCTGAACGGATGGCTGGC
Organism: Streptosporangiaceae bacterium; assembly: GCA_030040095.1. GTDB lineage: Bacteria > Actinomycetota > Actinomycetes > Streptosporangiales > Streptosporangiaceae > JASHPR01. The sequence continues at coordinate 1,390 of JASHUI010000330.1, forward strand.
GGCAGGCGGGCCGCACCACGAGGTGATGAACCTCGGCCATCACGCCGGATCATGGCGCGTCTTCTGCCAGCTCGCCGGTATCGAGTTCGTACAGGTCTGAAGGCCGGAGCCGTCACGCGCTGCGCTGGCGCTCCTCCATGGCGCGGCGGTACTCGGCGATGACGATGTCGTTGAGTTCCTGGACCGAGGTGTCCCTGGCCGGCTTGTCGAACGTGATCTCGCCCTGCTGCAGCAGGTTGACCCGGTCGCAGATCTCCAGGGCCTGCCCGTAGTTGTGCGCGATCATAATGATCGACACGTCGCCCCTGGTCTTGATGTCCTGGATCAGGTCCAGGATCAGGGCCGCCTCCTTGGCGCCCATCGCCGCCAGCGGCTCGTCAAGGAGCAGGATCTTCGCGGCAGTGAACACCGAGCGGGCCACCGCGATGGCCTGGCGCTGGCCGCCGGAGAGCGCGGCGACGTCGGCCTCGACGGACGGGATGTGCACGCCCATCTCGTCCAGGTACTGCCGCGCGAGCTTCTTCATCGTCCGGTTGCTGAGCAGCGGCCCGCGGACCCGCTCGCGGTTCAGGAACATGTTGTGGTAGACGCTGAGCTGGTTGACCAGCGCGAGGTCCTGGTAGACGACGTCGATCCCGAGCGACCGGGCCTGATCCACCGACTTGAGCGTGACCTCCTGCCCGTGGACCAGGATCCGGCCGGAATCCGGCCGCTGGAAGCCGCAGAAGATCTTCATCAGGGTGGACTTGCCGGCGCCGTTGTCGCCCAGCAGGGCGAGCACCTCCCCGCGGTGCAAGCGCAGGTTCACGTCCTTGAGCGCGGTCACCGCGCCGAAGCGCTTTGAGATGTGCTCCGCTTGCAGCACGATGTCGTCCGCGGGTGCCGTGGCTGCCGCGGTCTCTGGCGTGCCGGTCGTCATCGCCGCACCCTCCCTTCGCCGCGCAGCCGGGCGAGCTGCACGCTCAGCACCATCGCGACGATGATCGCCGCGCCGTAGAAGATCGTGAGGGGGTAGGCGCTGACCCCGATGACCGCGAACCCGTCCTCCAGGATCGCGAGCACGTAGGCGCCGAGGAACGCCCCGAGCATGGTCCCGGAGCCGCCGAGCATCGCGGTGCCGCCGATGACCGCCGCCGCGACCGAGTAGAACATCGGCTGGAACCCGGCGAGCCCGGAGTACGTGTCGCCGATGTTGCTCTGGAACGCGACCTGGAGGCCGACGAGCGCGCCGAGCAGGCCGGTGATCATGAAGTTCCCGTACTTGATCCGGGCGACATTGACACCGGCCTCGGCCGCCCCGAGCGCGTTGCCGCCGACGGCGATGGTGTGCAGGCCCCAGCGGGTGCGGCGGAGCACCAGGTGCAGCAGGGCGGTGAGGATCACCGCCCAGATGATCTCGGACCAGGCACCGCGTCCGATGTACTGCCCGATGCCCTGCACCTGCGGCGGGACCGTGACCTGCTCGCCACTGTTGGTAGTCAGGATCAGGCCGGCCAGGATGAACCCGGTGCCGAGCGTGGTGATGAACGACGGCAGGCCCATGGTCACGGTAAAGAACGCGTTGAACAAGCCGACGATCACGCCGAACACCAGGCAGAGGATGATGGCCAGGACGCCGGGCACCCCGAAGTTGGTGATCAGGAAGTACATGAGGAACGGCGCGAACGCGTAGGTGTAGCCCACCGACAGGTCGATCTCGCCGCAGATGAGCAGCAGTACCTCGCCGAGCGCGACGATGACGATCGGCCCCCAGTACTGGGTGAGGTTGATCAGGTCCCCCTTGGTCCAGAACGTGGACCGGCCGCTCGAGTTGACGAACCCGAAGTAGACCGTCAAGAGCAGCGCGACGACGAAGATGGTTGCCTCGCGCTGGCGCAACAGGAATATCCCGGCCCGGCGCAGGTGCACACCCCCGCCCCCGCCGCTGGCCGCGCCGCCCGGCGGCCTCGCGGCGACAACCCCGTTGCGCTGGACGGTCTCGCTCACCATGAGCTCCTCTCTGTGCGTGCTCGCCCTGGAGCGCTCGCGGAGCGCGCCGACGCGCGGTACCGGCCTGCTAGAGCAGGTCCAGTATCCGGCGCCGGCGCGCTCTGGCGTGCGGGCCGCGACCCGTGTCTGTCACGTGCTGGTCGTGGCGACCGGGTTCGAGATCGGGCCGGACCGCGGGACAAGCGTGGGCGTGGTCGCGCCGGTCGACCCCTCGTAGGTGGTGCTGTACTTCAGGTACGGGCCGACGGTGGTCTTGGTCACGAACGTCAGGCCGGTGTCGGTGTCCGGCGGCAGCACCAGCCCGCCGGTCAGGTTGTACAGGTACAGGTACAGCACCGGCAGGAAGCCCTGCAGGTAGGGATCCTGGTTGATGGTGAAGTCGAGCTGGCCGCTGTTGATCGCGGTCAGCGTGCCGGGGGTCAGGTCGAACCCGCCGGCCGGGATCTTGCCCACCAGGCCGGCGGCGGCCAGGTTCGGGCCGAGCAGCTCGGTGGACCCGGCGTCCACCGCGCACGCGGCGACGATGTTCTTGTGACCGAGCAGGAAGCCCTTCTCAGCGGTCGTCTCCTGCGACGTCAGCGCTCCGGTCGCCTGCTGGCTGGTGGTGAAGCCGGCCGCCTGGAGCACGGCGGTCGCGCCGTCCGAGCGCGGCTGGATGTTGGCGGTGCCCGGGGTGGCGATGAAGATCACAACTTCGCCCTTGGTCTTGGCCAGCGACTTGATTCGCTCGCCGAGCTGCTCGCCGGAGATGTAGAGGGCCTGGCCGACGTAGCAGAGCCGGTTGGTGCCCGGTGTGGCCACGCCGTTGATGATGGGCCCGTCCGCGTTGTAGCTGATGACCGGGATGCCCGCGCTCATCGCGTTCGCGACCGGGACGGTGAACGTCGTGTCGCTCGGCGCGGAGTTGATCACCGTGGTGGCGATCCCGTTCGCCTTCGCCGCGATCGCGGTGCTCAGGAAGTGCACCATGTCGGTCGGGTTCGAGTCCAGCGAGCCGCCCCACCTGGGCTGGGGCAGGCCGAGCAGCGCGGCGGCGTCGTTCTTTCCGAAGATCGTGGGCACGAAGAACGGGTTCGTGGTGACGTGGTTGACGAACCAGAACTGCCATGCCGGGGTCTTCGGGAAGTTCCCGAACGTTTTCACCGTGCTGGCGGTGCTCGTGCTGCTCGGCGTGCTGCTGGAGGAACCGCACGCCGCGAGCAGCGCGGAGGCCGCGGCGGTCGCGCTGACCAGCCCTGTACCCTTGAGGAGCCGGCGGCGCGTCGGCCCATCCTTCATGTTGAGCGTTTCGATTGCCTCATCGACCTTGGGGTCGACTTTGTCCATCTCGGGCCTCCATCGTTTCCTAAGGGTTGGATGTTCCCCTTGGCTCTGGGCGAGCAGAATGGTCTTCCTCGCGGGCTGGCTGCGGACAGAGTCCAAAGTCCCTTCTCACACCGGCCTCCTGTGGGAAGGACAGCCGGGCGGATGCGGTCGCAGCCCGGGCGGGGTTACGTCGCCATCCATGCCCAAGTGACTCCCATCTCGGGACCGGCTTGCCTGCGGAGCGACACGCGTTCGCGGGCCTTGAGGCCAGGCCGATGTGAGCGCTAACATTTGGAGCACGTTTGCACCTGATGGGGCCATAAGCTAGAACAGGTTGACTTTGCCGTCAATGATCGGCAGGTAGCAGACGCACAACTGTGATCTATCGGCGGCTCGCGGTCGGCGGCCGTGCGGACCGGCCAGAGCACCTCCGCCATCTATGCAGGTCGAGGAGGCCTTTCCCCTGCTCATGCACCGGGCAGAGCCGCACGGATCGCGCCGACCGTATTTCGTATTCAATGCGACGCGGTGTGCGCGCGGACGAGCGCGCTCACTCTCGCGCCGCGTCGCTGCCGTCTGCTCCCTCAGCCTGAGCGCTCTCATCTGGCGCGCTCCGATGCACCCCGCGCCGCCCGCGTCCGCCGCGTTGCGCGGTTGCCAATCACCCTGCGCCCGCGCTGCCGTGCGCCTGTCGCGTTTCGGGTCCGTGGTCGCCTGCGCCTCTGGCGTTTCGGGTCTGCGCTCGCCTGCGCTTGTGGCGTTTCGGGTCCGCGGTCGCCTGCGACTGTCGCGCGTCTGTTCCGTTTCGGGGTCTGCGGTAACCCCGGGAATCCGGTCTTCAATAGGGTGGATGGCGCCAACGCTGCTGCTCATTCAGCATGGTAGGACCACCGACGTCATTGGCCGGGCCGCCGGGCGCCCGGTTGGCGGCCCCATATGAGAAGTTTGTCGGGATAAACGGGCGCGTTGGCGGGCCAGGAGGGCCGAGTTCTGGCCGGTCGCTATTTCGGACTGCTTCTGATCAGTGATACGTGCTGTCCGAAACCCGGAACGGGTCCTGTCGGCGGCACGCCCGCCCCGCCGACCTCGGGGCGAGGGCGCGGCTAGCGCAGTGCCGTGCCGATGAGGCCGTTACGGGTCACCAGGGAGGCCAGCGCCTCCTCGTCTAGGCCGGCCATGGACTCGGGCGGCCTGGGCAGGACCAGGTAGCGGGTCTCGGAGTTCGCGTCCCAGACCCGGATCTCGGTCTGATCCGGTAGCTCGAGGCCGAACTCGGCCAGCACCGCGCGCGGCTCGCGGACCACCCGGGAGCGGTAAGCGAAGCTCTTGTACCAGCTCGGCGACGGGCCGAGCAGCGCGGTCGGGTAGCACGAGCACAGCGTGCACACGATCACGTTGTGCAAGTCGGCCGTGTTCTGGACCACCTTGAGCAAGTAGGACTGGCTGGCGAAGCCGAGTTCGGTGGCCGCGGCGTTGCCGTCGGCGAGCAGACGGGCCTGGTAGGCCGGATCCGTCCAGGCCCGTGCCACCATCCGCGCCCCGTTGGCTGGGGCGGCGGAGGCATACACCTGAGCGAGGATCTCGTCGAGTTCGGCGTCGGTGATCAGCCCGGCCGCGACGAGGCGCTCCTCGAGTCGGCGCACCCGCACGGCGACCGGGAGCTCGGCATGCGACCCGCTCATGCGGCCTTCCTTCGCGCTCGCCCGCGGGCCGCTTCAGACCCTCCGGCCTGCTCCTCGCGCTGGCTAACCATGGGCTCACCCGTCTTCCAGGTAGGACTCCCACATGTCCAGGATCACCGTGTGGCTCCCGGCACCCCAGAGCTCGTCCGCGCCGAAGCGCACGGCGTACACCGGCTCCGGGCGGACATTCCCGCGCACGGTCTCGTCCGGCAGCGGCCATGTGGCCCGGACCTCGAGCACCTCGCCGACGTGGCCTCGCGCGTACCGGGGCAGCCTGGTGTGGCCAACGGGATCGGTCGCCCGGGCCCGGACCCGGTCACCGGCGGCGAACCTAGCCATCGGCGTCGTCCGGCAGCAGGCCCTTCTCCGCCAGCAGCATCTGCGCCCCGCGCAGCCAACGCTCGTAGTACGACATGCTCAGGTACTCGGCGGGCGGAATCCGCTCGATCGCGTCGCGCATCTCGTCGAACTCCCGGTTGATCACTCCGCGTCGCTGCAGCGCCCGGACCAGCGCGTACACGCGGGCCTCCCAGTCCGCGTGAAAGAACTGCCCGTCGTCGTCGACCGGGACCGGCCCGAACCCGGTCTGGCCGCCCATGTCGTGGACCCGGCTCATGGAGTGCTGCTCCTCGCGCTCACGCCTCCGACGGTACGCCGCCGCGCTCCCGGCCGCGACGGGCAGGAAGCCGTACCGTTCAGGGCGGGCGATCGCAGGCCGCCGGGCACCCGGTACCGGCTCGCCGGCCGCGGCGCAGCGGTCGGCCGACACGTTGCCGACCTGGGCACCCGGTGCATCGTTCCCGGCGACGGACATGCGATCATGCTTGTGGGGGACCCAAAGATGAAACGGGGGACCGGCTCATCGGGCCCGTCCTGGCCGGGCACGCGCTCGGCCGGGACGGGCTTTTCCTGTCGGGCCGTCCCGGGCCGCGGCTGACGGAGACGGCAGATCGCGGGCACGGCCTAAACTGCGCGGTAATGTACCGCAGGACGCAGCAGCCCCGCCCGGAGCCGCTTACTCGCCGTGACAAGCGGTGGCTGGCCGCCATCGGCGGCCTGGTCCTGGCCGTGCTGGCCGGGCTGGGCATCTGGGCCGCGGTCAGCCCGGGCCAGTACGGGCCCTCGCACGACGGTTGCGTCACCGTGACCGCCGCGAGTTCGACCGGCGGGGCGGTCCTGCATGAATGCGGCGTCCGGGCCGTGGCCATGTGCCAGTCGGCGTTCCAGCACGCCGACAGGCTTTCGCTGCTGACCAGGCCCCAG
>JASHUI010000331.1:0-2607 GCA_030040095.1 Streptosporangiaceae bacterium
CACCGGCTGCCTCCGCCTCCCGGTACCGTTCCCGCACCCTGGCGGGTTTGTTCCGGAGCAGCGCGACTACCGCGTTGGTGTCGAGGAGGTAGTTCACCCGAATATGTCCTCGCCGACAGGCGTCCGTGGCTGGTTCCTGCCGTCTTCGAACAGCGGCACGTCCGCGAAGCGGTCCAGTTCGGCGAACCATGCGTCGATATCGGAGGCGACCGGCTCCAGCAGCACGCCGTTTCCCACGTGCCGGACGCGCACCCGGTCGCCGGGCAGCCGGAACTCCTTGGGCAGTCGCACGGCCTGGCTCCTGCCATGCATGAAGAGCCTCGCGATCGCCGTCTCGGCCATGACGCCCCTCCAATGATAGCTACCAGAAGTATACATCTCCGGCCGCTCCCAGGCGGTGCTAGAGGCAAGCGGCCTGCTCGCGGGCCCGCCACCGGGCTTATAGCGCCGTGGTCTCGGCCGCCGAGGTTAGAGTGCGTCGGGGCGAGCGCAGAGATATCCCGGGAGAGCGCATGGGCGAGCAGGCGGACGTGGTCTTCACCGGCGGGGCGGTCTACACCGCCGATCCGGCCCGGCGCCGGCTGGTCCGGGCCCGGGCCGGGACGCCGATCACGTCGGCGACGCCGGCCACGGCGGTCGCGGTGCGCGGGGAGAGGATCATCGCGGTCGGCGACGCGGCCGACGCCGGCATCAGAGACCTGACCGGCGCCACGACCGAGGTGATCGACCTGCGCGGCCGGGCCCTGCTGCCCGGCTTCCAGGATGCGCACGTTCATCCCGCCTTCGCCGGCGTGACGATGATCGGCTGCAACCTGATCGGCGCCGGCACGCTGGATGAGGCCCTGGCCAGGATCAGCGCCTACGCGGCCGCCCACGAGGACCGCAGCTGGATCGCGGGCAGCGGCTGGCGGATGGAGTGGTTCGACCGCGGCATCCCGGGCCGCGAGCTGCTGGACCAGGTCACCGGCGGCCGGGCCGCCTACCTCACCAACCGCGACGCCCACGGCGCCTGGGCCAGTTCCCGCGCGCTGGAGATCGCGGGCATCGACGCGCGCACGCCGGACCCGCCCGACGGCCGGATCGAGCGCCGCGAGGACGGCTCCCCGCAGGGCACCCTGCACGAGGGAGCGGCCATCCTGGTCGGCCGGCACGTGCCCGCGATCTCGCTCGAGGAACGGGTCAGCGGCCTGCTGCTGGCCCAGAAGCACCTGCACGCCCGCGGCATCACCGCCTGGCAGGACGCGATCGTCGGCGACTACCTCGGCTCCGCCGACCCGCTGCCCGCCTACCTGGCCGCCGCGCGGGCCGGAACCCTCACCGCCCGCGTCCAGGGCGCCCTGTGGTGGGACCGGGCCCGGGGCCGGGAGCAGCTGCCCGACCTCCTGGCCCGCCGGGAGCAGGGCCAGGCGGGCAGGTTCCGGGCCAGCACCGTCAAGATCATGCAGGACGGCGTGGCGGAGACCTTCACGGCCGGGATGATCGAGCCCTACCTGGACTCGTGCGGCTGCCAGACCGGCAACCGGGGCCTGTCCCACGTCGACGCGGAGCTGCTGCGCGACTACGTGACGATGCTGGACGCCGAGGGCTTCCAGGTCCACCTGCACGCGATCGGCGACCGCGCGGTCCGCGAGGCGCTCGACGCGATCGAGGCCGCCCGCCGGGCCAACGGGGCGTACGATCATCGGCACCACATCGCCCACCTCCAGGTGATGCACCCGGACGACGTCCCGAGGTTCGCGGCTCTCGGCGTGACCGCCAACATGCAGGCGCTCTGGGCGGCGCACGAGCCGCAGATGGACGAGCTGACGATCCCGTTCATCGGGCCGGAGCGGGCCACGCGCCAGTACCTCTTCGGTGACCTGCTGCGCTCCGGCGCGCGCCTCGCGGCCGGCAGCGACTGGGCCGTGAGCAGCGCGAACCCGCTGCGGGCCGTGCACGTCGCGGTGAACCGGACGCTGCCGGGCACGGCGGCGGAGCCGCTCCTGCCCGAGCAGAGCCTCAGCCTCGGCGAGGCTCTGGCCGCGTACACGGCGGGCTCGGCGTATGTCAACCACCTCGACGAGACCGGCGCCATCGAGGAGGGCATGCTCGCGGACCTGGTCGTGCTGGACCGGGACCCGTTCGACGGCCCGCCGGACGAGATCGCCGATACCCGGGTGCGGCTCACCTACGTGGGCGGCCAGCGGGTCTACGCGGCACCGTGACAGGCCGGGTGTCTAGGGTGGTAGCCGGGTAAGCCGAGCGAGGAGGTGGCCGGATGGAGTCGATCCCGCTGGGTCGCGGCGGGCCGCAGGTGTCCAGGGTCGGCCTCGGCCTGATGGGCATGTCCGGCATCTACGGGCCGGCCGACGAGGACGAGAGCATCGCGACGATCCGCGCGGCCATCGACGCCGGGATCACGCTGCTCGACACCGGCGACTTCTACGGCATGGGCCACAACGAGATGCTGCTGCGCGACGGCCTGCGCGGCGTGGACCGCGGCAGCGTGTTCATCCAGGTCAAGTTCGGCGGCCAGCGCGACCCGCGCGGGGCGTTCATCGGGCACGACGCCAGCCCGGTCATGGTCAAGAACTCGCTGGCCTACACCCTGAAGCGCCTCGGCACCGA
>JASHUI010000332.1:0-3351 GCA_030040095.1 Streptosporangiaceae bacterium
AGCCGCCGGGCCAGGGCGTAGCCCGCGGCCAGGACGCCCACGGCGCCGCACCCGGTCAGGATGGCCATGATCTGGCCCGCGGTGATGCGGGGGAACAGCACGGACGCGGTCAGGATGACCGACAGCGCGACCAGGACCGCCACCACGGCCGCGGTGAACATGTTGGTCTTGCGGCCGTTCACCCAGGGGCCGAGCACCTCGCGGTCGTTGCACAGCAACAGCAGGAACACGCTGGCACTCGGCAGCAGCACCCCGGCCAGGGTCTGCACGCCCTCGGTCAGCAGGCCGAGCGGCGAGCCGGGGATCAGCACGACCGTGGCGGCCACGGCGACGACGCCGGCGTAGATGGCGTAGAAGCCCTTGGCGCCCTTCACGCCCCGGTGCAGCGAGTGCTTGAGCCCGCACACGTCGCCGATCGCGTACGCGGTGGAGAGCGAGACCGCGAACGCGCCGATGATCGAGGCGTCCAGCAGCGCGATAGCGAACAACACCCCGGCCGTCCGGCCCGCGTACGCCTGCAGGCCGCTGGCCAGCCCGGCCGCGTCGGTGAAGTGACCAAACGCCGCGGAGTGGGCGAACGCGACGGTGGTCGCCCCCATCAGCGTGGCGGCACCCAGGACCACGATCACGATGCCGATCCGCAGGTCGGTCTTCTCGAACCGCATGAACCGCGGGGTGATCCGCTTGTCGATGACATAGCTCTGCTGGAAGAACAGCTGCCACGGCGCGACCGTGGTCCCGACGATGCCGATGACCAGCAGCATGACCGTGGCCAGCTGGCCGGAGCCGCCGGGAAGCTGCGGGATCACGAAGTCGTGCGCCATCTGCGTCGCGCGCGGGTGGGCGAGGAAGTACAGGGGGATCAGCAGCAGGCTGCCGAGGCAGAAGAAGATCGCGATGCGCTCGAACCGGCGGAAGCTTCCGGTGAACGCCGCGCCCACCACGATCGCCGCGGCCAGCGCCACGGCGGCGATCCTGGGCACGCCGAGGTAACCGGCGGCCAGAGTTATGCCGATGAACTCGGTGATGATCGTCAGCGCGTTCAGGATGAACAGGTCGATGACGCTGAACGCTCCCCAGAACTTCCCGAACCGCTCCAGGATCAGCCGGGCGTGCCCGACCCCGGTCACCGCACCCAGGCGCAGCACCATCTCCTGGTTCACGTACAGCACCGGCACCAGCAGCAGCAACGTCCACAGCAGCCTGGTGCCGTAGTCCTGGCCGGCCTGGCCGTAGGTGGCGAACGCGCCGGCGTCGTTGTCGCCGACCATCACGATCAGGCCGGGGCCGACGATCGCGAGCAGCGTCTTCAGGTACGCCGAGCCGCCGCGCCGGGGCGCGGTGTCATCGAGCCGGATGGTGCCGAGTGCGCCGCGGATGTCGCCGACGTGCTGCGAGTCAAGTACGGCGTCGCGGCGCTCCAGGGTGGCGGTCATGGTGATCCTCCCAGGTTCAGGAGGCACGCAGCAGCCAGCCGGAAAGGGCCGACGAGGAGCTTATGCGGTGGTTACCGCGTGCCGGGGGATAGCGAGATTGCCTGGAAGCAGGGCCGTTGATGGCCCGGTCTACTATCCATGTCTCGCCTCCTCCGGTCGTGACACACGGGGGTGTCCGCTGGCACGCGGCACCGTGCTGGCAAGACCAGCACACCAAGGGGGCACGCACCCCTTCTCGTCAGAGCTTTGGCACGACACGACGTAGCGCCCGCAGGCGCAGCCACTTCGGGTCACCCCTTAAGCCGGGGAGACCTGTCCTGACCCTGGGCGTCTCTCGACGTCGTCGGATCAGTGGCCTGTGTTCGTGTCGACGCCTCACCGAACGAGGTGCCTTCAAACGACACACATCATAAACGGGCTGAGCGGTGCCGGGCAAATAACGAGACTGTGCGTTTGGTCACGCAATCGTGCCATCGGCCCGCAGGCCCGCGATTTCGCTGGCCCCGTAGCCGATCTCGGACAAGACGGCGTCGGTGTCCGCGCCCGGCCGGGGCGGCGCGGCGGGGACCTGCGCCGCCGACCGGCTGAACCTCGGCGCTGGCGCCGGCTGCACCACGCCGCCGACGTTGGCAAACGTGCCGCGAGCAACGTTGTGCGGGTGCCCGGGCGCCTCGGCCGGGCTCAGCACGGGCGCCACGCACCCGTCCGACCCGGCGAACGCCTCGGCCCACTCGTCCCTGGTGCGGGTGGCAAACACCTCCGCGAACCGGGTCCGCAACACCGGCCAGCCCGCCCGGTCGTGCTGCCCGGGCAGGCCCGCGCCGGACAGGCCGAGCCCGGCCAGCAGTTCGGCGTAGAACTTCGGCTCCAGCGCGCCGACGGCCACATACCCGTCGTCGGCGGTCCGGTAGGTGTCGTAGAACGGCGCGCCGGTGTCCAGCAGGTTCACGCCGCGCCGGTCCTGCCACGCGCCGACCGCGCGCGCGCCGTACACGAACGAGGTGATCAGGGCCGACCCGTCGACCATGGCCGCGTCCACCACCTGGCCGACCCCGGACCGCTCCCGTTCCAGCAAGGCGGCCAGCACGCCGAGCGCGAGCAGCATCCCGCCGCCGCCGAAGTCGCCGATCAGGTTGACCGGCGGGACCGGCGGCTCGCCCTCCCGGCCGACCAGCGAGAGCGCCCCGGAGATCGCGATGTAGTCGATGTCGTGCCCGGCGGTCGGCGCGAGCGGCCCGTCCTGCCCCCAGCCGGTCATCCGCCCGTACACCAGCCTGGGATTGCGCGCCGCGCAGGCCTCCGGCCCGAACCCGAGCCGCTCGGCGACCCCGGGCCGGAACCCTTCCACCAGCACGTCTGCGCTCTCGGCCAGCCGCAGCAGCAGCTCCGCCCCGGCCGGGTCCTTCAGGTTGATCCCGACCGACCGGCGGCCGCGGACCAGCGGGTCGACGGGGGCACGACGGTCGGCGCCGCAGGCCTCGGTCCGCTCGACCCGCACCACCTCGGCACCGAGATCGGAGAGGATCATGCAACCGAACGGGGCGGGCGCCAGGCTCGCGATCTCGATCACCCGGATTCCGTCCAGCGGCCCCATCGGCTGACCCTCCTCCGCACCGAACTGGCAAGCCCCGATCATGCAAACCCAGATCCAGAACGCACAGTCTCCCAGACGCTGGTCACCCTTCGTCGGCGAGCAGCAGGGCCAGGGTGGGGCAGGCCGCCACGGCGCGCCTGGCCAGCGGGAGCAGGTCGTCAGGCACCGGGACGGACGCGACGATCGGGTAGCCCCACGGGTCCTCGGCGATCAGCTCTGGCAGCAGCTCGGCGCACATGCCGTGCGCCTCGCACGCGATCGGGTTCACGCGCAGGCTCTGGCGGCTCACTGTGCCCCCGTTCGCGTCCGGGCGGTCACTGC
>JASHUI010000333.1:0-18984 GCA_030040095.1 Streptosporangiaceae bacterium
CGCGCGGCCGCCGCGGCCCCTGAGGCAGACCGCGCGGCCGCCGCGGCACCGGACTACGCGACGAGGCAGGAACTGGAGGAGCTCGCCCGGCAGGTGCGGCAGCTGTCGCAGGTTCAGTTGCAGCTGACGGCCCAGCTCGCGGCGGTGCTCGACCGGGCGAATGGGCGGGTCGTCAGATGAGCGGGCTCGGCGCCATCTCCGCACAGGTCGACCAGGACCTCGCCGCCCTGGACGAGCTGTCGCGCCGTATCTCGGAGCAGTTGACCGCCACCGAAGCGGGCGGCGGCGCGCCGGAGCACGGCCCGCGGGTGACGATCTCTCGCTCGTCGGGAATGGCGGGCCAGGCGGACACCGAATCCCAGCGAGCGCACCTGCGCGAGCTGATCGAGCGGTACACCGCCCGGACCCCGACCTCGAAGCAGCTGGCCCAGCGGCACCGGAAGGTCCTGGCCGACAGCCGAGCCGTCGTCGGCTTCCGCGGCAGCACGAAGGAGATGCTGTATCCCATCGCCGCCCGGCGCGCGCGGGGCTCGTGGCTGGAGGATATCGACGGTAACCGCTACGTCGACATCACCATGGGGTTCGGTGCGCTGCTGTTCGGCCACGAACCGGACTTCGTGAGCGACGCGGTCAGGGCGCACCTGTCCGAGGGCCTGCGGCTCGGTCCGCGCTCGGCAGAAACCGGGGAGGCGGCCGAGCTTCTGGCCGCGCTGACGGGCATGGAGCGGGTGGCCTTCGCCAACTCCGGAACGGAGGCGAACTCCGCAGCGATCAGGCTCGCGCGGGCCGCCACCGGACGCAGCAAGATCGTCACCTTCAACGGCGCCTACCACGGGCACGCCGACAACGTGCTCGGCCGCTCCGCGGGATCGGGCGCGCAGCGGCGGACCGTTCCGGTGTCCACGGGCATACCGCCGAGCGCGGTGGCCGACCTGATCGTGCTCGACTACGGTGACCCGGCGAGCCTGGAGATTATTTCTGAACGCGCAGACTCCATAGCAGCGGTCGTCGTCGAACCCGTGCAGAGCCGCCATCTGTCGCTGCGCCCCGTGGAGTTCGTCCGGAGGCTGCGCGATGTGACCCGTGATCACGACATCGTCCTGATGTTCGACGAGATGATGACCGGCTTGCGGTTCGCACCCCGCGGCGCCCAGGAGTTCTACGGCGTCAGCGCGGATCTGGCCACGTACGGCAAGTCGCTCGGCGGCGGCTTCCCCATCGGCGCCATCGCCGGGCGCTCGGACATCATGGACGGGGTCGACGGCGGTTTCTGGCAGTACGGGGACGACAGCTACCCGGCCGCCGACACGACGTTCTACGGCGGCACCTACATTCAGCATCCGGTGGCGATGGCCGCGGCCAAGGCGGTGCTGACGCACCTGACCGAGCACGGGCCGGAACTGCAGCGGCGGCTCAACGCGCGCACCGATGGGCTGGCCGACGGCCTCAACGGCTTCTTCGAGGCGGAGGACTTCCCCCTCCGACTGCAAAATTTCGGGTCGATGTTCCGGTTCGAACATCGCGCCGACATGGACCTCCTTTACCAGCATCTGATGCTCCGCGGAGTGTATATCTGGGAATGGCGGAGTTTCTTCCTTTCGACCGCGCACTCCGACGACGACATCGAATTCATCGCGAACGCGGTGCGGGACTCCTTGCACGAGCTGCGCGGTGCCGGATTCTTCCCCGGCCAGTCGCCCCGCACGGATCCCCGGGCGGAGGAGCGCGTCCAGGCCATGGCGCTGAACGCGGCGGCGCAGGCGGCGCGGACGGCACAGAAGGAGCAGACGCCGCAGACGGAGCAGACGGCGCAGACTACGACGGCGCGGCGGACGGCTGAGCGCGTCCAGGCCACGCCGCTGAACGCGGCCGCGGTCGCGGTCGCCGGCTCCCGGCGGCGCGTGCCGGACTTCAGCATCTACTTCTTCGGCGACTACCCGCCGGACGAAACGCCTCGTGACGGTAAGTACGAGCTCATCGCGCACGTCGCGCGGTTCGCCGACGAACATGGCTTCCATGCGCTGTGGATGCCGGAACGCCACTTCCATTCCTTCGGCGGATTGTTTCCCAACCCCGCGGTCCTAGCCTCCGCCCTGGCCAGGGAAACCCGCCGGATCCGGCTCAACGCCGGGTCGGTCGTCCTCCCGCTCCACGACCCGATCCGGGTCGCCGAGGAATGGTCGATGGTCGACAACCTCTCCGGCGGGCGAGCCGGGATCGGGTGCGCGGGCGGCTGGCATGCCAACGATTTCGTCTTCTTCCCCGACCGGTTCGGCCAGCACAAGGAGCTGATGTACGAGCAGGTCGAGATCGTGCGCTCGCTATGGCGGGGGGAGAAAGTACGGCGTCGCACCGGCGACGGAGAACTGGAGGTGGCACTGTTTCCGCGCCCGGTGCAGGAGATGCCGCCGATGTTCGTGGCGGTGGTCGGCAATCCGGCGTCGTACGAAGCCGCCGCGCAGCACGACATGGGCGTGGTCACCAACCTCATGTCCCAGACCGTCGAGCAGCTGGCGGAGAACATCTCGCGATACCGCCGGGCTCGTGCGGCACAAGGCCTCGATCCCGATGCCGGGCGGGTCGCGGTTCTGCTGCACACCTACCTGGCGGCCGACCACGACAGCGCGAGGCGTGAAGCCTACGGTCCGATGCGCCGCTACATGCAGGCGTCGATGTCGCTGTTCGGGTCGTTCACCAACAGCCTCGGCTACAACGTCGACCTGGCGTCCCTCGACGAAGACGACCTCGACGTCATTTTCCGCCGCGCGTACGACCGCTACTGCGATCAGCGCGCGCTGATCGGCGCGCCGGAGACGGTCGCCTCGGTCGTGGACGCGGTGAGCGCGGCCGGAGCCGACGAGATCGTCTCGCTCGTCGACTTCGGGGTCGCCCCGGACGCTCTGCGCTCCGGGCTGACCCAGCTGGACCGGTTGCGCCGGGCCGCGGGCGAGGGGGAGACAACCGAACCGGGCCCGGATACCGCTCCGCTGACGGCCGCCCAGTGGCGCCTCTGGTTCCTCGATCGCATGTCCCCCGATGTGCGCGCCTGCAACGAGCTCAAGGCGGTCCGGCTCGAGGGGCCGCTCGACGTGCCGGCGCTGCACACGGCCCTGCGGCGCCTGGTGCAACGGCACGAGCAGCTACGCACGGTCGTCCGGCTGATCCGCGGCGAGCCGCGGCAACTCCCGCTGCCCCAGGCGGAACCGGACTTCGGGCTGCTGGATCGCCCGGCCGCGCCCGGCGAGGAAGAAGAGGCGGTGGTGCGCGACGTGGTGGCGACCGAGGCCTCGCGCCGCTTCGACCTGGAGAACGGGCCGCTGTTCGTCACCAGGCTGGTGCGGCTGGGCGAGAACCGCCACGTCCTGATCATGTGCCTGCACCACATTGTGGTGGACGCCGGCTCGCTCGCGATCATGACCCGCGACCTTTCCTCCCTGTACCAGGCCGAGTGCGACCACACCGCCGCCGAGCTGCCGGTGATCGACCGGTCGTACACCGAGCTGGGCCAAGCCCCGCGCGATGAGCGGGAAAGGGCCCGGAGCCTGGAGTACTGGCGGCAGGTCCTGGCCGGCGACCTGCCCGTCCTGGCGCTTCCCGTCGACCGTCCCCGCCCCGCGGAGCTGACGTGCGGCGGCGCGAACGTGTTCCACACCCTCGACGCCGGGCTGTCCGAGGAGCTGCGGGCTCTGAGCCGCGGGCAGCACTGCACGGTCTTCATGGCGCTGCTCGCCGGCTACGCAGCCATGCTGCACCACGCCACCGGCCAGGACGACATCCTCATCGGCACTCCGGTATCGCAGCGGCCGCAAGGGGCCGAGAACATGGTCGGGGTGTTCCTCAACCCGGTGGCGTTGCGCTTGGACCTGTCCGGTGACCCCGCCTTCGGGACGGTCCTCGCGCGGGTCCGCCGCGCGGTCGTGGACGCGTGCGACCACCTCGCCGCCCCGTTCGAGACGGTGGTCCGCGAGGTCACTCCACGGCGCGTGGGGAACCGTACGCCGATGTTCCAGACGTACGCGGAGTTCGAGAGCCGCGAGCCGTTCCATTTCGACCTGCCCGGCGTGCGGGCCACCGTGCTGGAAGAGGCACCGGACCGGGCGCTCACCGATCTGACCATGTTCTTCTGCGACCTGCCGGACGGGATCCGCTGTCACCTGCAGTACAACGTCGATATCTTCGACGCGTCCACCGCCGAAGGGTTCCTCGATCGTTTCCGGCGGATACTGCGAAGCGCGGTCGATGCGCCGGACGCTCCGCTGTCCGAGCTGACGGGCAGCGAGAAGGCCGCGGTGCCTCCGGCCTGGGAGCAGGGACAGGTCACCCCGATCGAGGACGTCACCGTGCACGAACTGATCGCCCGCCGGGCGCAGGAGGCCCCGGGCGGGCCGGCGGTCGTCTACGGCGAGACGGTGCTGACGTACGGCGAACTCGAGGAGCAGGCCGGCCGGTTCGCCGCCGCGATCACCGAGCGCGTCGGCGAGCCGGCGCCTGACGACCTGATCGCGCTGTGGCTGCCGCCGTCGCCCGAGCTGATCGTGGCCATGGTCGGAACTCTCGAGGCGGGATACGCCTTCTTGCCGCTCGACCCGGGCATCGGCGAGGTGCGGGCGCAGACCGTGCTGGCCGACTGCGGCGCCCGGGCCCTGGTACGCGCCGGGTCGCTTGCCGAGTTGCGGCTCCCGCCAGACATGGCGGCAGCCGACATCGCCGATCTGCTGTCGGAGCCGGTTCAGCCGGTAAAGCGGGCCGGCGCGAACCCGGACTCGCTCTGCTACGTCATCTACACCTCCGGCAGCACCGGAAAGCCCAAGGGCGTCGCGGTCTCCCACCGCAGTCTGGTGAACTTGTGCCAATGGCAGCACCGCTGGTTCGCCTTTACCCCGGCCGATCGCAGTGCCCTGCTGTGCAGCCACGGCTTTGACGCGTCGGTGCTGGAGATCTGGCCACCGCTGACCGCGGGCGCCTCGCTCGCGATCCCCGATGAGGAAGTCCGGCTGGACCCCCGTGGGCTGGCCCGGTGGTACGAGGCGAACGCGGTCACCTATTCGCTGATACCGACGTCGCTCGGCGAGGCGCTGATGGCCCTGGAACCACGGCATCAGCCGCCGCTGCGACACCTCGCCACCGGCGGCGACGTGCTGCGGAGGCGTCCGCACGACGATGCGCCGTACCAGGTGACCAACATCTACGGCCCGACGGAGGCCACGGTGGTGTGCGCGGTGGCGATCGTCGAGCCGCAGTCGCGGGCGGAAGGCGCCACGATCCCGTTGGGCCGTCCCCTCGACAACGTCCGGCTCCACGTCCTCGACGAGACCGGGCGGCCGGTGCCGGTGGGGTCGGTCGGGGAGCTGAACATCGGCGGCGCGGGCGTGGCGCGGGGATACTGGCGCATGCCGGACCAGACGGCCAGGCGCTTCGTGCCTGATCCGCTGAGTGCCCCCGGGGGCCGGATGTATCGCTCCGGCGATCTCGTGAGGTGGACCGAGACGGGCGTCCTCGAATTCTGCGGGCGGACCGACGACCAGGTGAAGATCCGCGGCTTCCGCGTCGAACCGGAGGAGGTCACGCGCGTCCTCGGCGGCCTGGACGGGGTGCGCGAAGCGGCGGTGCTCTCCCGGCGCAACTCCCACCGCGAGGCGTACCTCGCCGCCTTCGTCGTTCCCTCCGCCGACGCCACCCAGGCCGAGCCGCAGGTGCTGGCCGACCGGCTCACCGCCGCGCTGGCCGACCGGCTGCCGGACTACCTCATACCACGAGCCTGGGAAATCCTTCCGGCGATGCCGGCCAACTTCAACGGCAAGCTGGACCGGGCGGCCCTGCCGAAAACCTCGATCGTGACGTCCCCTCCGCGGAAGGCTCCGCAGATCGAGAACGGGCAGGTCGCGCTGGTGGACCGGCTCCGGGTCCTGTGGGCCGAGGAACTCGATATCGACCCCGGCCGGATCGGGCCTGACACCTCCTTCTTCGACCTGGGCGGCCACTCGATCGCGATGATTCGCGTGGTCAACCGGGTGCTGGAGGAATTCGGCATCGACTTTCCGCTGCCGCGTTTCTACCAGCAGCCCACGGCGGGAGCCATGGCCGCGTACCTGAGCGAGGCGGGGCCCGTGCTCCGTACGCCGGAGACGGCCAACGGCCGAGTGACGGGGCGGCTGTGAGCGTGGAGATGCAGGACCTTGACCCGGGCGCCCTGTTCGGCCGCGTGACGGAGCTGGGAGTGCTGCTGCGGGCCGAGGGCGACAGCCTGTGCTACGACGCGCCGAGTGCGGCCGCCACGCCCGAACTGCTGGCCGCGCTGCGCAAGCACCAGGCGTCGCTGCTGTCCATCATCAAGGCCGGGGTGGAGCGCCGCGCGCCCGTGACGTTCCAGCAGCGCCGCTACCTCGAATTCCCGCACAACGCCGCGCCGCAAGTCGACAACGTCGCGATGCGCATCACCTTCCGCGGAGCGCTGAACGAGACGGCGCTGCGCACCGCGCTCTCCGGGCTGGTCGCCCGGCACGAGTCCCTGCGCACCCGCTATGTCCTGGCCGACGGACAGTGGTGGCAGGAGGTGCTGCGCGCCCGGCCGGTCGACCTGCCCGTCCACGACCTCACGACGCTGCCGCACGACGCCAGGGACGCCGAGATCGAGCGGGTCAGCGCCCAGGTGGCGAACTGCGCGTTCGACCTGTCGGCCGGATCCGAGCCGTTTCTCCGGCTGCTCCGTGCCGAGGAGCTGCGCTGGGTGCTGCTGTTCGTGCTGCATCACGTGAGCTGCGACGGCTGGGGACTGACCGTGATGCTGAAGGACTTCGCCGCCCTGTACGCGGCGGCGGCGTCCGGACAGCCGGACGGCCTGCAACCACCGACGCAGCCGACCGAGTACGCGCTCTGGCAGCGGGAGAAGCGGGTCACCGACGAGCACAGGCTGGTGTACTGGGCGGGTCAGCTGAAGGGCGCGCCGTTCATCCTCGACCTGCCGACGGACCGGCCGCGGCCTCCGGCGCTGAGCGGCGAGGGGGACGTCGTGCTCTTCAGGGTCTCGGCGGACATCCGCGCGGGGATCGAGGCGTACGCCCGGCGGCACGGCACGACACAGTTCGCCGTTTCCGCCGCGGCGTTCGGCGTCCTGCTGTCCCGGCTGTCCGGACAGCCGGACATGGTGATCAGCGTCCCGTGCGCGAACCGGGAGCGGCGCGCGCACGAGAACCTGGTCGCGGTGACCGCGCTGGCGTTCGGCCTGCGCATCCGGGTGGGCGAGGCCGAGTCGTTCGCCGCGCTCGCCGAGGTGGTGGCCCGCGACGCGATCAATGCCATCTCGAACATCATGCCGATTTCGGAGATCACGGCGAGAGATCCGGACATGCCGAAGGTCCTGGACGTTAGATATCAGTACCTGGACACGCTGGAGACCGAGGTCGAGTTCCCGGGCCTGACCGTCGCCCTCGAAGACCTCACGGTCCCCGCGGCGCGCGGGGAGCTGTTCGTCGGGCTGCTCCCCACCGGCGACTTTCTCACCGGACATGCCGATTACTCGACCGACCTGTGGGACCGGGAGACCATCGAGCAATGGATGGACGACTATCGCGAGTTGCTCCGCGAGGTCGTCGAGGAGCGGGTGAGCATCGGGGGTGGTGACCGTGGAGCTGCAGGACCTTGACCCGGACGCCCTGTTCGGCCGGGTGACGGAGCTGGGAGTGCTGTTGCGGGCCGAGGGCGACGGCCTGTGCTACGACGCGCCGGAGGGCGCGGTCACTCCCGAGCTGCTGGCCGCGCTGCGCAAGCACCAGGCGTCGCTGCTGTCCATCCTCGGAGCCGGGGTGGAACGCCGCGGTCCCGTGACGTTGCAGCAGGGCCGCTACCTCGAATTCCGGCACGACGGCGCGCCTGAAATCGACAACGTCGCGATGCGCTTCACCTTCCGCGGAGCGCTGAACGTGACGGCGCTGCGCGCCGCGCTCTCCGGACTGGAGGCCCGGCACGAGTCCCTGCGTACCCGCTATGTCCTGGCCGACGGACAGTGGTGGCAGGAGGTGCTGCGCGCCCGGCCGGTCGACCTGCCGGTCCGCGACCTCACGACGCTGCCGCGCGACGCCAGGGAGGCCGAGATCGAACGGACCAGCGCGCGGCTCACAACCACCCCGTTCGACCTGTCGGCCGGGCCGGGACCGGTCTTCCGGCTGCTCCGTGCCGAGGACATGCGCTGGGTGCTGCTGTTCGTGATGCACCACGTGTGCTGCGACGGCTGGGGGCTGACCGTGATGCTGAAGGACTTCGCCGCGCTGTACGCGGCGGCGGCGTCCGGACGGCCGGATGGCCTGCAACCACCGACGCAGCCGATCGAGTACGCGCTCTGGCAGCGGGAGAACCGGGTCACCGACGAGCGCAGGCTGGCGTACTGGGCGGGTCAGCTGAAGGGCGCTCCGTTCCGGATCGACCTGCCGACCGACCGGCCGCGATCCGCGGAGCTGAGCGGCAGGGGGGACATCGTGCTCTTCGGGATGCCGGCGCAATTACGCAGGCAGATCGAGGCGTACGCGCTGCGGCACGGGACGACGCCCTACGCCGTCACCACCGCGGCGTTCGGCCTTCTGCTGTCCCGGCTGTCCGGACAGCCGGACTTGGTGATCAGCGTCCCGTGCGCGAACCGGGAACGCCGTGCGCACGAGAACCTGGTCACGGTGACCGGGATGGCATTCGGCCTGCGCATCCGGGTGGGCGAGGCCGAGTCGTTCGCCGCGCTCGCCGAGACAGTGGCCCGCGATACGGTCGACGCCATCTCGAACATCATGCTGATGTCAGAGGTCGCGGCCAGGCAAGCAGGCATGCCGAATGTCCTGGAATTTGGGTTCAATTACCCGAACACGGTGGAGACCGAAGTCGAGTTCCCGGGCATGACCGTCGGCATAGAAGACCTCGCGGTGCCCGCGGCGGCCGGCGAGTTCTACGCCGGGGTGCTCGCCACCGGCGACGTGCTCAGCGGATATGCCGAGTATTCGACCGACCTGTTCGACCGGGAAACCGTCGAGCAATGGGTGGACGCCTACCGCGACCTGCTCTGCGAGGTTGTCGAGGAACGGGCGAGCATCGGAGGGTGAGTTTCACGAATGATGCCGCCATCCGGCTCGGCGCACCGCGGGCCTGAGCGGCCTGCCCGCCCGCCTCGCCGAGCGCGGAGCGAAGCGGGCGGGCAGGAGCTTGCCCCTGGAGCTACTTGGTGAAGTACCAGTATTCAGGCAGCAGGGTGAACATCGGGCTGAACGTGACGCCGTGCAGGTTG
The DNA here is from genome assembly GCA_030040095.1 of Streptosporangiaceae bacterium. Lineage (GTDB taxonomy): Bacteria > Actinomycetota > Actinomycetes > Streptosporangiales > Streptosporangiaceae > JASHPR01. The sequence goes on from JASHUI010000333.1 coordinate 9,263, forward strand.
CTGGCCACCGCCTGGACCTGGTACGGGTTCGGCTCCGGTACCCAGATGAACGGGAGCTGCTGCGCCCCGTACGTGGCGTACTGGTCGAAGACCGCCAGGCTGCTGCTGGTGTGCGTCTCGTTGATCAGCTTGTCCATCGTGGGGTCGGAGTAGTTTCCCGAGTTCGACCCGGCGCCGGTGGCGAACAGCGGTTCGCCGGTCGGCTCCATGCCCGGGCCGTCGAAGCTCCAGCCGCCGTAGGCGAACACCTGCACGTTGCACTTCGGGCCCATCGGCGCGCACGGAGCGGCCTGGCCGATGATCGCGTTGAACGTCTCCCCGACCAGGTTGACGTCGATGCCGACCTGGGACTCTTCGGACTTGATGGCCTGGTACATCGCCGTCGCCGCGGCGATGCCCGTCGCGTAGTCGAACGTCAGCTCCAGCTGCTCTCCCTTGGTGATGCCGGTGCCGCACTTGGCCGGGTCCTGGCAGGCCATCACGCCGCCGACCTCGGACCAGCCGTGGCTGGTCAGCAGCGCCATGGCCTTGGCGGGATCGTACGGGTACGGGCCCTGGCCGGAGTTCTCGCGCTCGATGGCCGGGACGAACGGGTTGGCCGGCACGGTCGGGACGGGGCCCGAGACCGGGGTCGCGTAGCCGCGCCAGATCGCCTTGCTGATGCCTGGCTGGTCCACGGCGTACTGCATGGCCTGGCGGATGTAGAGCTGGCGGACCAGGAAGCCCACCTGCGGGTTGTTGAAATTCGGCTGGGCGTACTCGATGCCGTAGGAGTAGAACGGCTCCAGGTAGTAGGAACTGCCCAGCGGGTTGGTGGCCGGCAGCGGCGAGTTCGACGGCTTCTGCGGCAGGTCCTGAGTCGGGACGTAACCGATGTCCACCCCGCCGGTCTTGAGCGCCGTGTACTCGGCCGTGTCGCTGGTGAACGGCAGGAACTTCACGGCGGACAGCCGCGGCTTCGGGCTTCCTGAGTAGGCCCCGTTCGGCACGATCGTCACGTAGCCGTCGGTGTTGAAGCTGGACAGCTTCCACGGCCCGTCCACCACCGACCAGAGCGGGCTGGTCGCGTACGTCGAGGCGATCTTTGACTGCGCGGTCAGGAAACCGTAGACCGCCTTGCACCTGGCCCAGCCGTCGGCCGCGCTGTCGGTGCTGCACCCCCCGCTGCCCGGCTTGGCGCCCAGCGAGGTGACGTCCCAGGCCAGCGGCATCGGGTTGATCTCCGACAGCTGGTTGTAGGTGTACCAGAGGCTGGAGTAGCCCTGGTTCAGCTGGAAGGTCACCTGGTCCAGCCCGGTGGCCTTGTAGGACACCACGTTGTCCGGCAGCAGGCCGGTGGAGTAGGCGTACCAGTTCGCCTTCTCGGCCTCGGCCATGTTCATGAAGAAGACCACGGACTGGGCGTCGACGCTCTCGCCGTCGGACCACTTCCAGCCCTTCATGTTGACCACCACGGTCTTGCCCCCGTTGCTGTAGACGGGGGGGTCGGCCGGGGACAGCGGATAGTCGACGGTCACGCTGGTGTTGGTGTTGTCGCCGAACATATACAGCGGCCGGTAGAACAGCCACTGGAACTGGTTGTCGTTGTAGACGCTGGCGTTCGTGATCGCGTAGAAGGGGAAGATCCAGCTGTTGGTGACCCCGGCGGGCAGCGCCACCGTCGCCGTGCCGCCTTTGACCGCGGCACCCGATGAACTCGAGCTGATGCTGCTGGCGCCGCCTGCGCAGCCGGCCGCGATCAGCGCGACCATGATCACCCAGGCGATCGCCGCGAGGCGCAGCCTACGTCTCCATCGCATATGCGCTCCTTCCGGTAGGGGCAGTCACCGGCTGTGATCCTCGGCCAGGGACGCGCCGGTGTCAGGACTACCTCGAAGAACTTCGAGGTCACGATCCGATGGCGCCTCGGTCTCGGGCGGGGATCACCTCGCGGGCGCGCGGCGAGCGGGCTGGTCAGCTCGGCTCGCCGGGCGCATGGTAGACATGTGGTGAAACCGGAATGATTGCGGCGACTTCGGCCGCCGGGCCCGGCAGCCAGCTGCGGCTGAGCGTGCCCGACCCGCTGGCGGTCTCGGTCGCGCTGGCCCCGCAGCAATCGGTGGTCGCGCTGCTGCGCCAGGCGATGGCGGGGCAGTCGCTCGGCGCGCCGGCCGGCCTTCTCGGTGCCGTCCGCCTTGCGCTGCGCCCGCAGGCGCGGTTCGCCGCGCAGTCGTTCACGGAGCGTGGCTGCACGAGGGTACCGGAGTTCTGCATGCCGCTCTCGCCGCTCGCCGATGTGTCCGTCGCTGACCAGGCCGCAAGGCTGCGGGACATGCCCGCCGCCGCGCTCACCGACGAGCTGGAAGCTGCCGACGGCGGCCTGCCTTCCCCGCCGCATTGGCAAGCCGCGGCTGACCAGCCCCGCCGCTGGCTCAACTCCATGGCCGAAGCGTCGCTGGACACCTGGGCCGTGACCGAGCCGTGGTGGCGGGCGGCCGGGCCGCTGCTGGACCGCGAGATGCGGCGGATCGGCCTCGCGGCGGTGCGCGGCGGAATGGCGGCGCTGCTGAACAGCCTGCATCCGCGCATCAGCTACCGCGACGGGACGCTCGCCTTCGTGCCGGGGTGCGGCCTGTTCGTCACGCTCGGCCCGCGCCGCCTGGCGTTGCTGCCGATGATCGCCGGGCGTGACTCACTGCTGGTCAGCATCGAACGCCCCGACGTCTGCTATATCGCCTACCCGCTCCCCCGGCCCGGTCCGGGCGAACCGGCCGCGGCCGGCAGCGCCCTCGCCGCGATCCTGGGGCCGGTACGCGCCGCCATACTCCAGGCCCTTCGCCAGCCGCTGACCGTGAACTGCCTGGCCGCGGCCGTGCACTGCGCGCCCACCACCGCGACCTATCACCTCCACCAACTGCTCGCCGCGGGCCTGATCGCCCGCGAAAAGTCGGGCCCGAGCGTGTGGGTCAGCCGCACCACCCGCGGCGACGAACTGGTCGACCTGCTATCAGGCTGACCCTGCCTGACCCCGCCTGACCCCGCCTGACGCGGCAGGTGGCCCGGTGCGGTGGCTCCGGGCTGTCGTGACAGCGAGTCTGGCGATGTCGAGGATCGTGTCGTAACGTATTTGCTAGGCGCTAAGGGGTGAGGGAGGTGAAGCATAGATGCGTAGCGTGTTCTAGGACGATCTCACCCAGGACCACGATGATCCGCATTTCGCTCGTTTATGATCCGGTCGATAGTGGCGATCCGGATCGACTCCGCTACGTATTTTCGCAGCGACCTTTCGACACCTGACCGCGCTGAGCGTCTCCCGCCCATGCGCCGGGAGACGCGCAGCTCTATCGAATGGCGGGCACGGCCGAAGAGCATGGCCGTGCCGTGATGCGCGAGGCCGCCCACGCACAGACGCCCGGCATTGCCGGTGAGCGACCGTCAGCGGTGGAGCCCAGGCCTACGTTGAATTCAGGCAGTCTGCCGAGGCGTTCACGCCTTCCATGATCGAACAGGGTCTTCACGCGGTCAGGCCGGCCCGTGGCGATCGCGGCGCCGGGCCAGGCATGTTCAAGAAAGTTAAGATCAACTTCTTGCACGAGCAAGATAATTAAGCTACAACTTAGGATATGACAGGTCGGGCGATGGACTGGCAGGAACTCACGAACCTGACCCGAGGCCAGCCGTTCCTCGTCGAGCGGGTGCGCCTGTCCGAAAGCGGCGTCGCGGTCGAAGGCGAGTTCGAGCTACCGCAACTGGCTCAGCTCAACGTCGAGGACCAGGTCTTCGTCACCGCGTTCGTACGGTGCCACGGTTCCATCAAGGAAATGGAGCGGATCTTCGGGGTGAGCTACCCGACGATCAAATCACGACTGAACCGGATCGCCCAGATGCTCGACTTCGTCGAGACGGATCCGGCGCCGTCGCGGGCCGACGTCATCGATCGGCTGCGCCGCGGCGAGATCACCGCGCAGCAGGCACTCACCGAACTGGACGGCCGCGCATGATGCCGCAGTTGTTGGCCGTGCGAGTGGAGCGCTCAAAGGGTCGCCTAATACGGATATGGATTCCGGTGCTCCCCGTGGTGCTGGTGTTTTCGCCATTGCTGATCCTGGCCGCGCTGGCCGCGGCCGTGGCGTGCCTGGTGTACCGCGTCAGGGTCATGCAGGCATTCGGCGCCGCCTGGCGGCTCTTCTGCGCGTTGCCGGGCACTCGCCTCGACGTCCGCGAGGGACGCACGGCTGTGCTCGTGAGTATCCGTTAGGCACAACAGGAGGTTGCCATGAACCAACAACGCAAGGACGTCCTCGACATGCTGGCCGAGGGCAAGATCACCGCGGACGAGGCGGAGCAGCTGATCACCGCGCTCGAGCGGGGCGAGCCGCCGGCGGCCGCCGGTTCCGAGGTCCGGCCGAAGGCCAAGGCGAAGTACCTGCGCCTGGTCATCGACACCACCGAGGACGGCGAGCCGGGCCGGGTGAACGCCCGGGTGCCGCTGCAACTGCTGCGGGCCGGAGTGCGGCTGGCCGCGCTGATCCCCCCGCAAGCGCTGGCTCAGGCCAACTCGGAACTCCACAGGTCGGGAGTTCCGTTCGACCTGACGCAGCTCAAGCCCGAGCAGCTCGAGGCTCTGATCGAGAACCTCGACGAGATGACCCTCGAGGTCGACCAGCCCGACGCCAAGGTACGCGTCTTCTGCGAGTAGCCGCCGTCGGTGATCAGATCGCACGCGGGCCTGCAAGTAAAGGTCGCTTGACATACGATGGAACGTAAAGGTACCTTGACATCGTGCAGAACCGGGTTCGGGAGCAGCGGCTACAGCGGGGCCTGTCCCAGGCTGAGCTCGCGGCGGCGCTGGGCGTGTCGCGTCAGACGGTGATCTCCATCGAAAGCGGCCGTTACCTGCCCTCGCTGCCGCTGGCGTTCACGATCGCTCGGTTCTTCGACCTGACGGTCGACAAGATGTTCGACCCGGAGGATGAGGAGGCGGGCACATGATGCCATTCATTCCGCCGCGGCTGCGCAAGCCCGCGGGAGTCGCGTTCGCGGGGGCGCTGTTCGCCGCCGCCTGGGTGGTGCACGGCGGCAAGCTGTGGTGGGTCTCGATCCTGGCCGTGATCGCCGCCGCCGCCCGCGCGATCTCCCTCTACCGGATGGGCGGCAAGGACACCGACGAGGGAGCCCTGGCCGGATCCCGCGCGGACGAGCGCCAGCAGTTGGTCGGCCTGCGATCGCGCGCCCTGGCCTGCAACTTCGCCGCGATCGCCGGATTCGTCGGGCTGACCGCCGCGATCGCGGTCAAGGCCGCCTGGTGGTGGCCGTTCCTGGTCGTCCTCGCCGTCACGGGCCTGGGTTACCTGTTCGGGCTGTCTTCGTACGGGTCCGACGAGGCCGATGCCGGCGACGAGGCGGACGCCGCGCAGCCGGCGCGATCGGTCCAGGGCTGAAGGGGTGGATGCACGGTCGCTGCCGCTGCCGCCGAACCCTCGTGTCACCGGGGACGCGGCGCTGAAGATGCTGCTCAGCCAGGGGATTACCTGGGGTCACAGCGCCGAGTGGCTACCGCTCCTGCCGGAGGCATCCGTTGATCTCTGGTTCACCAGCCCGCCCTACGCGGACGCCCGGGCATACAGCCGGATACACCCCGACCGTTACGTGGAGTGGTTCTTGCCGTTCGGCAAGTACATGCTGGCGGCCAGCAAGGAAACCGGGTGGCTGGTGCTGAATATCAAGAATCGAGTGGCGAAGAGCGGGCCGTTCCAGGGTCAGCGCCATCCCTACGTGTATCAGCTGGTGCTCGCGCTCCAACAGCAGGGCTGGCGATGGCTGGAGACTTACATCTGGTACAAGCCGAACGCGGTACCGGGCCGTTTCGGTCCCCGGACGAAAGACAGCTTCGAGTACGTCTATGCGTTCGCAAAAGACAGGCCCTACTTTGATCTTGGTGCTGTCCGGGTGCCTTACAAGACGACATTGAACGAGATTGAGCGCCGGAAGCTGGACACGCTGGGCCGCCGGAATACCGATGCCGGGTTCGGGCGAGACCGGACGAAAACCTACCTGCGCGGCGGGGCTGACCCGGGCAACGTCGTCTGCGTTCCGCAGGCCTACAACCAGCACCGGGGAGCGGGAGGGCACACCGCGGCGATGCCCGAGGGCTTGGCCGAGTTCTTTATCAAGGCATGCTCGCCGGCGGGCGGGGTCGTGATGGATCCCTTCGCCGGGTCAGGCACGACCGCCGTGGTCGCCCGCCGCCTGGGGCGTGTCGCCGGCAGCCTGGACATCCACCAGGCGTTCGTCTCGGCCGCGCGACAGCGTCTGCGACTGGGCGAACCAGACGGCATACCGGTCCATATCGAGATAGCTCGCTGAGGTCGCGGCAAAGGCACGGCCCGCGGCTCTCGGCCGCCGGCCGGGATGCCGGGGGATCGGATAGGTTGCGCTCGTGGTGGCTGTCGGTGCGGTCTGCGTGTTCTGCGGGTCTTCGGTCCCGGCCGATGCCCGCTACCGGGACGCCGCCCGGGCCCTGGGCGCCCTGGTCGCCCGCAGGGATATCGCCCTGGTCTACGGGGGCGGCAGGGTGGGGCTCATGGGCGAGCTGGCCGACGCCGCGCTGGCTCACGGCGGCCGGGTCATCGGCGTCATCCCGGCAGGCCTGTTCGCCCGGGAAGTGAACCACACCGGCCTGACCGAGCTGCGGGAGGTCGCGTCCATGCACGAGCGCAAGCAGCTCATGTATGACCTGTCCGACGCGTTCATCGCCCTCCCCGGCGGGCTGGGCACGCTGGAGGAACTCGCCGAGGTGGCCACCTGGTCGCAGCTGGGCCTGCACAGCAAGCCCGTGGTGCTGCTCGACGTCGAGGGCTTCTGGAGCCCTCTGATCGCCCAGCTGGACCGGATGGTAGGCGCCGGGCTGCTCGGGCCGGCCGGCCGGGACCTCATCCGGCAGGCCCGGTCCCCCGGCGAAGCTCTCGCCGTTCTCACCGCCGCGAAGCCAGCGCAGCCGGAGAAGTGGATCACTGCCCAGGAGCGGTAGCCGGGAGATCAGGCCCGGCGCTCAGCCGGAGAGTCGTCGCCCCGGTGCCGGGACCCGGCGGCTGGCTTCCTGGCCACGACAAGCATCAGGTGGTGGCCGGGAAGGCCGTACCACGTCCGCCAGTCGAGGCGACGTGCCTCGACGTCCACGCATCCGGCGCTTCGAAGAACGGCGGGGTAGCGGTCCGCGCCGTCATCGACGACGCGCATCCGTCCGCCCGGGCGAAGGACCCTGACCGCTTCGCGCAGAGCTTCGGCGCGATCTTCGCTGCCTCGGATGTTGCTGAAGGCCAGGCTGCTGAGCACCACGTCGAACGACCCGGCCGGAAACGGGAGAACCCGCGCATCGGCGTCTACGAGCTCGACCCGTTCGCTCACACCCTCCACCATCGCGTTGTGCTCGGCGGCGGCCCGGGTGTTGCCCGTCTGGTCACGCAGACGCCAGATGTCGGCCCCGGTAGCCCGGCCGCGCGGCAGCCGCCGGGCCGCCGCGATCAGGACCGCGCCCCGGCCGCAACCGATGTCGAGCACCGTCTCGTCGCCGCGCAGGCCGAGCTCGTCGAGCAACTCCTCCCATAGCGACCGCTTGCCCGGGCCGGTGCTGTAGAAATAGCCCGCGGCGACTCCGAGCACGGCCACGGCCCCCGTCTTCGCCAGAAAGCCGAGCAGGCGCCTGTCTCGTCTTTTCGCCCACCGGCCACCGGCCAGAAGACCGCCTTCGAGAAGGACGAATATCGGAACGCCCAGGTACCCGCCGTCGACGCCGTATCTGGCTCGGTCTCGCGCCATCTGACCGAGTGTGCCAGCTACCCGCGGCTCAGTTCGCCGCTACCCGGTTGTCCGGCGCCGGAAAAGGCGGGACGCGAGCGGCCCGGCCACGGCGAGGATCAGCACCGACCAGGCGACCGACGCCTCGATGGGGTGCTGCATCGGCCAGGCGCCGATCGACGCGGACGGGTTCGGGTTGCCCCACAGCTGGCGCGCCCCGGCGGTCACGGCGCTGACCGGGTTCCAGTCGGCGACGACCCGCAGCCAGCCGGGCATGTGCTGGGTCGGCACCATCGCGTTGGACACGAACGCGAGCGGGAACAGCACGATGAGCCCGAACGACGCCGCTGACTCCGGGCTCTTGCTGTTGAGCCCGACATATGCGGTGACCCACGACAGCGAGTAGGCGAAGAACAGGACAAGGGCGAAGCCCCCGATGATCTGCAGCGGGCCGGCGCTGGTCCTCCAGCCGACGGCCAGGCCCGTGACGGCGACAACGAGCGCGCACAGGCAATCGGTCAGCAGGTCCGCCAAAGACCGGCCGACCAGTACCGCGGGCCGCCACATCGGCAGCACCCGGATCCGTTCGATCATGCCCTCGTGCAAGTCGGTGGCCAGGCCCACCGCCGTGCCCATGGTGGACGTGGTCAGGTTCAGCGCGAGCAGGCCGGGCAGGATGAAGTCGGTGTAGCTGCCGCGGGGGATCGGAATCGCGCCGCCGAACAGGTAAACGAAGAGCGCCGTGAGCAGCACGGGCTGGATCGTGACGTCGGAGAGCTGCATCGGCTCCCGGGAGATGTGCACCAGGTCCCGGCGCGCCATCGACACCGTGTTCCTGACCCGCTCGGCCAGGCCGTGGGTGCCCAGCGAGGCGCCGGCCGCGTCACGCGGCCGCTGCGCGATGACGGGCGTCATGCCCGCGCTCCTTCGCTCCGGCGCTCCGCCGCTCCCCCGCCCGGCCCCGCCAGTCCGGTGAGCGCGAAGAAGACATCATCGAGCGACGGCTGGCGGACCTCGATGTTGTCGACCAGCATCCCCGCCTGGTCCAGCGCGCGTACCAGAGCGGTCGCCAGGCCGGGTGCGCTGTCCACGGCGGCGGCCAGGCGCAGCCCGTCGGCGCTGACCGATACCCGGCCGCCCACCAGGGGCGCGATCATCTCGACGGCCTCTGGCCCGGGCTCGGCCAGCGTCACCTCGACGTGCGCGCTGCGGCTGCGCTCCTTCAACTCGCGCGGCGTCCCTTCGGCGATCACCTGGCCGTGGTCGACCACCACGATGCGGTCCGCCAGGGCGTCCGCCTCGTCCAGGTACTGGGTGGTCAGCAGCAGCGTGACGCCCGAGCCGACGAGTTCCCTGATCACTTCCCAGACTCGCTGCCTGCTCGCCGGGTCCAGGCCCGTGGTCGGCTCGTCCAGGAACAGCACGGGCGGTCGCGTCACCAGGCTGGCCGCCAGGTCCAGACGGCGCCGCATGCCTCCCGAGTAGCCCTTGACCACCCGGTCGGCGGCGTCTGCCAGCTCGAACAGCTTGAGCAGTTCGACGGCCCTGGCCCGGGCCTGGCCGGATCGCAACCCGCTCAGCTCGCCGACCAGCACGAGGTTCTGCCTGCCGGTCAGCAGCCCGTCCAACGTCGCGTCCTGGGCGGCCACGCCGATCTGCCTGCGCACGGCGGCCGGATGGGCCAGGACGTCGATGCCGGCCACCCAGGCCCGGCCCGCGTCCGGCAGCGCCAGGGTGGTCAAGATCCGCACGGCGGTGGTCTTCCCGGCTCCGTTCGGGCCGAGCAGCCCCAGCACGCTCCCGGCCGACACGGAGAAGCTGACCCCGGCCAGCGCGCGCGTGTCGCCGTAGCTCTTGAACAGCCGGTCGGCCTCGATCATCGTGTCAGCCATCGCCGGTCATCCTCTGGAGGCTCGGTGATCTCTTACCTAACGGTCGGTAAGTGG
>JASHUI010000334.1:0-4804 GCA_030040095.1 Streptosporangiaceae bacterium
GCCGAGACGGCCGAGACGGCCGAACCGGCCGAAGGGGCGGCCGAGAACGCGGCGGCGAACGGCACTGCCGCGGCGGCCGAGGGCACGTCCGATCAGCCAGCCTCCGAGCTCGCCTGACCCGCGGGTCCCGCCCGGCAACGGCGGGGCCGGCAGGCGGCGCAGGACACGACAGCGAGAAACAGAGATGAGGACATGGACTACAGCGCGGCGGATGTGAAGCGACTGCGTGAGCAGACGGGCGCGGGCATGCTCGACTGCAAGAACGCGCTCGTCGAAGCCCCGAACTACGAGGCCGCGGTGGAGCTGCTGCGCGTCAAGGGCGCGAAGGACGTCACCAAGCGGGCGCAGCGGACGGCGGCCCAGGGCCTGGTCACGGCGGCGCTGGACGGGCACAGCGCGGGCATACTCCTCGAACTCAACTGCGAGACCGACTTTGTCGCGAAGACCGATCTGTTCCAGCAGGTGGCGGCCGACATCGCGCAGGCGGCGCTGGCCGCGTCGGCCACCGACCGGCTGGCCATACTCGGCCTGGAGGTCCGCCCGGGCCAGACCGCGCAGCAACTGATCGAGGAGGCGGGCGCCTCGCTCAAGGAGAAGGTCGAGGTCGGCCGGTTCGCCCGGTTCGAAGGCGGCTATGTCGCCAGTTACCTGCACAAGTCAGACCCGGCGCTGCCGCCGACGCTCGGCGTGCTCGTCCAGCTGGAGTCGGAATCGGCCGACACCGGGCAGGACATCGCGCACCAGGTCGCGGCGATGAGCCCGCGCTGGGTGACCCGCGACGACGTGCCCGACGACGTGGTAGCGACCGAGCGCAGGATCGCCGAGCAGATGACCCGCGAGGAGGGAAAGCCCGAGGCGGCGATCCCCAAGATCGTCGAGGGCCGGGTCAGCGCGTTCCTGAAGGATGTCGTGCTCGTCGAGCAGGCCTCCGTCAAGGAGCCGAAGAAGACGGTCAAGCAGTTGCTGGCCGAGCGCGGCGCCCGCGTGCTCGGCTTTGCCAGGTTCCAGATCGGGCAGGCGGGCTAGGCCAGCGCGGGAGCGAGGTTCGTCGTCCGGGGGAGGAGGGAAGCGCCCATGCAGGATCGAAGCGTGCAGGAGGGCGTCACCCGTCCGGACGACACCACGGTGAACGGCACGGCGGCGGGGGGAGCCTCCGCCGCCGGCCGCGCTTTCGGGAGGAACGCACCGGCCGCTCCCGGCCGGGCGGTCCCGGCCGCCCGGACCGCCGTGGCCAGCGAGATGACTGCGCCCAGCGACACCACGGTCGCCGGGGAGGCCCACCAGAGCTGGCATCGCGTCGTGCTGAAGCTCTCCGGCCAGGCATTCGCCGGCGGCGAGGCGCTAGGGATATCGCCTGACGCGTTGGTGCACATCGCCAAGGAGGTCTCGGCCGCCGCCCGGGACGGCATCCAGGTGGCCGCCGTGGTCGGCGGCGGCAACATGTTTCGCGGCGCGGCGCTGTCCCAGCGTGGGATCGACCGGTCGCGGGCCGACTATATGGGCATGCTTGGCACGGTCATCAACTGCCTGGCCTTGCAGGACATGCTGGAGAAGTTCGGCGTGGAGACCCGGGTGCAGACCGCGATCACCATGGGCCAGGTGGCGGAGCCCTACATACCCCGGCGCGCGATCCGGCACCTGGAGAAGGGCCGGGTGGTGATCTTCGGGGCGGGCCTGGGCGCACCGTTCTTCTCGACCGACACCTGCGCGGCCCAGCGCGCGCTGGAGATCGGGGCCCAGGCGGTGCTCAAGGGCACCCACGTCGACGGCGTTTATGACGCCGATCCCCGGGAGATGCCCGATGCGGTGCGCTTCTACCGGCTCGACTACGGTGAAGTACTCCGGCGCGAGCTAAGGTTCATGGATGCCACGGCGGTTAGCCTGTGCATGGACAACGACTTGCCGATCGTGGTCTTTGACCTGATGCGCGAGGGGAACGTGGTGCGTGCCGTGCACGGCGAGCGGATCGGCACGCTGGTAAGCCGGTTCGCGCGCTGACCGAGGGGCGTGGCATGATTCCCCGGCCGGCGCGCACGATGGGAACACGCGGCACGCAGACAGGGTGCGTGCCGGGACGCCGACCGAGGCACGGGAGCCGACGTGATTGACGATGCCCTCCTCGAAGCCGAGGAGAAGATGGAGAAGGCCGTCGCGGTCGCCAAGGAGGAGTTTGGCGGCATCCGCACCGGCCGTGCACATCCTTCGATGTTCAACAAGATCACGGCCGAGTACTACGGCACGCAGACGCCGGTCAACCAACTGGCCTCGTTCCATATGCCCGAGCCACGGATGGTCATTATCCAGCCGTTCGACAAGTCGTCGATGGCGGCGATCGAGAAGGCGATCAGGAACAGCGACCTCGGAGTGAACCCGTCGAACGACGGCGTCATCATCCGGGTGATCTTTCCCGAGCTCTCCGAGGAGCGCAGGCGGGAGTTCATCAAGATCGCCCGGCACAAGGCTGAGGACAGCCGGGTCTCGATCCGCAACATCCGCAGGCACGGCAAGGACACGATCGACAAGCTGGTCAAGGGCGGCGAGGCCGGAGAGGACGACGGCCGGCGGGCAGAGCGGGAACTCGACGACCTCACGCATGTCTACGTCGCCCAGGTCGACGACCTGCTCAGGCACAAGGAAGCCGAGCTTCTCGAGGTATAGCTTGCAACACAACCAGCGGCTCCCACGTGCCTGACGATTCAGGCGGGCAGCTCGCTCAGGGTAAGGCCGACCCTGTGAGCGAGCGCAAGCCGAGCAGGACGGGCCGCAACCTGCCCGTGGCCATCGGCATCGGCGTGGCGCTCGGCGCGATAGTGCTGATCACCTTGTTCACGGTCAAGGCGACGTTCCTCATTTACGTGGGCGCCGTCGTGGCCCTCGCGCTCTGGGAACTGCGGCAGGCGCTGCTCGAACGCGGCATCAGCCTGCCGGTGATACCGCTCGCCCTCGGCTGCGCCGCCATGTTCACGCTGGCCTACTGGTACGGCGGCGAGGCCGCCCTCGCGGCCCTGGCCGTCACCCTCGTGGTGCTCCTGGCCTGGCGGCTGCCCGGCGGCGCCACGGGGTACCTGCGCGACGTCACGGCGAGCGCCTTCACGCTGGCCTACCTGCCGCTGCTTGGCGTCTTCGTTCCGCTGATGCTGTCCGCGCCCGACGGCGCCCGGCGGGTGCTCCTGTTCATCATCATCACGGTCAGCAGCGATATCGGCGGCTATTTCGCCGGGATCCTGATAGGGCGGCATCCGATGGCGCCCGTCATCAGCCCGAAGAAGACCTGGGAGGGTTTCGCGGGGTCGGTCGCGGCCTGCCTAGCAGCCGGCGCGATCGCGCTGCCCCTGCTGCTGCACGCTCACGTCTGGCAGGGTCTCATCCTGGGCGCCGCGGCTGTCGTCGCGGCCACCCTCGGTGACCTCATCGAGTCCATGATCAAGCGGGATCTCGAGATCAAGGACATGGGCACGGTGTTCCCAGGGCATGGCGGTGCCATGGACCGGCTCGACTCGCTGCTTGTCGTGGCCCCGGTGGCCTGGCTCCTGCTCAAGGTCTTCGTGCCGCACGGCCACTGACGGCCACTGAGAGAAGGCGACCCTAGCCTGGCCGTGCCGCTACGCCTGACCCACGACCCAGCTGCGGCGCTGGGCCGCGAGGTGGGTGACCAGGCTGCCCGGCCCGCGCTCGGCCGCCAGGACCCGCTCCCGGTCGCTGACCGGAACGATCCACAGCCACTTGACCGGCTCGCCGCCGAACGCGAAGCCCGACAGATCGGGCACGTCCGGCCCGAGCAGGCTGCCCGGCTTGTCGAGCAGCAGCACCGCCTCGTTGCCGCCGCCGAGTGGGAACGTAGCGGGCTCGTGGTACCAGGGGATGCAGTGCCCTCCGCCCAGCCAGGTCATCTCGCGCCACGGGTACTGGGCCAGCCACAGGAAGATCCGGGCTGCCTCGGTGCTCGGCATCGTGGTCGCGATGGCCAGCTCGATTCGCGCGGCCCCGTCCGCGAGGTCGCCCATCTGCTCGATCACCGGCATCCGCTGGCAGCTCATCCCGACCGTGGAAAGGACGGTGTAGGGCCGCTGCCCGGCAGGCGGGCGCTCGGACACCCCGACCAGCGGCTGCTTGCCGCCGCCCACGTCCCAGTAACGGCCGCCGGGGCCGAGCCGGACCAGCAGGTGGCCGAGCACCGCCTGCTGGAAGTCGGCCCAGGCGTTCTTGTCCGCCCGCCACCGCCAGAAGTCCTCGGCCTGCGCCGCCCGCGGGGCCAGCCCTTCCATCGCGTCATCGAGGGACCATCCGAACGGCGTCTGCCCGATCACGTCCCGGCAGTATCCCGGCAATCCCCGGGACATGTCGCACCAGCCGGGCAGGACCGCCAGCAGCCCGCCGTACTCGAGGATCACCACGCCGTCGCCCTCCTCGAGCCACAGCGCCCGCAGCGCGTCGGGCTCGAGCATCGGCCGGCCGTCGGGATGCTTGGTGTGCGCCGCGGGCATCAGCGGGGCGTGCCCGGCGTTCAGCTTCGCCAGGTCCGCCGCGGCCGGGGCCGGCACGTGGTTGGCGATCCAGGTGGCCCCGACCGGCCCGGCCGCGGAGTGCAGGTAGGCGGCCGTGGCGGACCCGTCGTACTCGACGATCACCCGCCGGCTCGCGTACGGACTCTCGCTGTCGAGCAGGATCCGAGGCTGCTCGGGAGTTGCGGTTATGCTGGGTGAGCTACCCCCTCGGCGCAGTGTCGGCATGATACGAAATCTACCGACTTACCGCAGGTCAGCGGGGTCAATACCGGAAGATCGTTACCGGTTTGCCGCTGCGC
>JASHUI010000335.1:0-3896 GCA_030040095.1 Streptosporangiaceae bacterium
GGCCGCCGCTACGGCGAGCTCGGCCCGATCGTGCACGCCTACCGGGAGTGGCAGCAGGTCCGCGCCGACGAGGCCACCGCGCACGAGCTGGCCGGGGAGGACGCGTCGTTCGCCGCCGAGGCCGAGCAGCTGGGCCGCCGCCGCGCCGAGCTCGAGAACCGGCTGCAGGAGCTGTTGCTGCCCCGGGACGCCAGCGACGGGCGGGACGTGATCCTCGAGGTCAAGGCCGGCGAGGGCGGCGAGGAGTCGGCGCTGTTCGCCGGGGACCTTCTGCGCATGTACCTGCGCTACGCCGAGCGGCACGGCTGGAAGACCGAGATCCTCGACTCGACCATGACCGGGCTCGGCGGGTACAAGGACGTCACGGTCGCGATCAAGTCGGCCGGGCGCGGCGCGTCCCCGGTGAAGGGGGATGGGGAGCCGGGCGGGGGCGCCTGGTCGCGGCTGAAGTACGAGGGCGGCGTGCACCGGGTGCAGCGGGTGCCGGTCACCGAGTCGCAGGGCCGGATCCACACCTCGGCGGCCGGGGTCCTGGTCATGCCGGAGGCCGACCCGGTCGAGGTCACCGTCGACCCCGCCGACCTGCGGGTGGACGTGTTCCGCTCGTCCGGGCCCGGCGGCCAGAGCGTGAACACCACCGACTCCGCGGTGCGCATTACGCACCTGCCCACCGGCATCGTGGTGTCCTGCCAGAACGAGAAGAGCCAGCTCCAGAACAAGGAGCAGGCCATGCGGATCCTGCGCGCGCGGCTGCTGGCCCAGGCCCAGGAGCAGGCCGACGCCCAGGCCGCGGCCGAGCGCCGGAGCCAGGTCGCCGCGGTGGACCGGTCCCAGCGGGTCCGCACCTACAACTTCCCCGAGAACCGGATCTCCGATCACCGGGTCGGCTACAAGGCTTACAACCTCGATCAGGTCATCGACGGCGACCTCGACGCGGTGATCGGCGCCCTGGTGGCGGCCGACCGGGCCGAGAAGATCGCGGAGTCGGCCGAGCGGGCGTCATGACCCTGCTGCTCGACGAGGTCGCCGTGGCCGCCGCCCGGCTGGCCGAGGCCGGGGTGGAGTCGCCGAGGACCGACGCCGAGCTGATCGCGGCGCACGTGCACGGCGTGGCCCGCGGCGCCCTGCACACCGTGCCCGACGCCGCGTTCGACCCGCGCTACTGGGACGACGTCTCGCGCCGGGCCTCCCGCGAGCCGCTGCAGCACATCACCGGGCGCGCCTACTTCCGCTACCTGGAACTCGAGGTGGGCCCGGGGGTGTTCGTCCCGCGCCAGGAGACCGAGGTGATGACCGGCTGGGCCATCGACGCCCTGCGGGAGATGGACGTCGCCGAGCCGGTGGTGGCCGACCTGGGCACCGGATCGGGCGCGATCGCCCTGGCCATCGCGCAGGAGGTGCCGGGGGTCCGGGTGCATGCGGTCGAGGCCGACCCACTGGCCCGGCAGTGGGCCGAGCAGAACATCGCCAGGTGCGCCGAGTCGGCCCCGCACACCGCGGGCCGGGTCACGCTGCACGCCGGCGACTTCGCCACCGCGCTGGCCGACGTCCATGGCTCGG
This sequence comes from Streptosporangiaceae bacterium, assembly GCA_030040095.1. Lineage (GTDB taxonomy): Bacteria > Actinomycetota > Actinomycetes > Streptosporangiales > Streptosporangiaceae > JASHPR01. Next base: position 1,561 of record JASHUI010000335.1, read on the forward strand.
TCGACCTGGTGGTCAGCAACCCGCCCTACATCCCGGTCGGGGCCTGGCTGCCGCCCGAGGTGGGCGAGTACGACCCGGCCACGGCGCTGTGGGGTGGCCGGGACGGGCTGGACTCGATCCGGGTGATCGAGCGAGCGGCCCGGCGGCTGCTGCGCGGCGGGGGACTGGTCGCCGTGGAGCACGGCGCGCCCCAGGGCCCGGCGGTGTACTGGGTGTTCGCCGAGGAACACGGCTGGGTCCGGACGCGCAATCACGCCGATCTGGCCGGCCGCGACCGGTTCGTCACGGCCGCGTGGCAGGATGACCGGACATGAGCGAGCGAGCGGGGACCACGGCATGAGGCGGGCGGGACACACATCGTGAGTGACTTGTACGACTGCACGGACCCGGCGAGCCGGACCGCCGGGATCTCCGCCGCGGCGCAGGCGCTGCGCAACGGCCTGCTCGTCGTGCTGCCGACCGACACCGTGTACGGGCTCGGGGCCGACGCCTTCTATCCCTCCGGGGTCATGCGGCTGCTGGCGTCCAAGGGCCGGGGCCGGGACATGCCGCCGCCGATCCTGGTCGGCACGATCCGCGCCGCCACGGCGCTGATCGAGGACCTCGGGCCGTACGGCAAGGACCTGATCGACGAGTTCTGGCCCGGCGGCCTGACCATCGTGTGCCGGGCCAACCGGTCGCTGAACTGGGACCTGGGCGACACGCGCGGGACCGTGGCGATCCGGATGCCGCTGCACCCGGTCGCCCTGGACCTGCTCAAGGAGACCGGCCCGCTCGCGGTCAGCAGCGCCAACCGGACCGGGATGCCGCCGGCGACCACCGCGGCCGCGGCGCGGGAGCAGCTCGGCGAGGACGTGTCGGTCTACCTGGACGGCGGGCCGTGCGAGAAGGACGTCTCGTCCACGATCGTGGACCTGACCGGGGGCGTGCCCCGGCTGCTGCGGGCCGGCGCGGTGTCGGTCGGGCGGCTGCGCGAGGTCTCGGCGCTGTCCACGGGCGGCGACGCGCCCTCGTCCTCGTGAGCGCACGGGGCCGTGCCATCGTGTCCGGCTTATACGTCTATATCCTGCTATAGCGGGTAGCCGGGCGTTCCAAATGATTCTCCGGCCGGGCTCGCGAGTGATCACCCCTCGCACGGGAATGGTGCTCTAGAGTTGTCGTGATGCGTACCTCCCGTCCGGACTTGGTGGGTCGTCGTGCCTGAGTACGTACTGACCCTGCTGGTCACCGCGGCCGTCACTTACCTGCTGACGCCGCTGGTGCGACGCCTCGCCATCGCCGGCGGGGCGATGCACGAGGCCAGGGACCGGGACGTGCACGTGGTGCCGATCCCCCTGCTCGGCGGGATAGCCATCTACGGCGGCCTGGCCGCCGGCCTGGTGGTGGCCGGCCAGCTCACCCCGCTGGGCAGCGTGCTGCAGGGCAACCGGACGGCCGCCGGCCTGCTGCTGGCGGGCGGGCTCATCGTGGCCGTGGGCATCGTCGACGACCGGTGGGGGCTGAGCCCGATCAGCAAGCTGGCCGGCCAGGCCGCGGCCGGGGGCATCCTGGTCTGGAGCGGGGCCCAGCTGAGCTGGCTGCCGCTGCCGCACGACAGCACGCTGCTGCTCAGCCCGAACCAGTCCACCGCCGTGACGATCTTCCTGGTCGTGGCGACGATCAACGCGGTCAACTTCATCGACGGCCTTGACGGACTGGCCGCGGGCATCGTCTGCATCGGGGCCATCGCGTTCTTCGCCTACTACTACCGGCTCACCCAGGCCTACAACCTGCCCGAGCAGGCCGGGCCGACGCTCGCCTCGGCGCTGCTGGCCGGGGCGTGCCTGGGGTTCCTGCCGCACAACTTCTACCCGGCCCGGATCTTCATGGGCGACACCGGCTCGATGCTGCTCGGCCTGCTGCTGGCCTATATCCCGATCTCCAGCATCGCCTCCCTGGACCCCGCCAGCTTCAGCACGCGCCCGGCCATCGACCGGTTCCCTGAGGTCCTGCCGCTGCTGCTGCCGGCCACCATCCTGGTGATCCCGTACGCGGACCTGCTGCTCGCGGTCGTGCGCCGGACCAAGGCCGGCCTGTCGCCGCTCGCCCCCGACCGCAAGCACCTGCACCACCGGCTGCTGGACATCGGCCACTCGCACCGCTCCAGCGTATTGATCATGTATCTGTGGGCGGCGTTGTTCTCGGTCGCGATCGTCTGGCTCTCCATCGCCAAGACCCAGCTGTTCGTGTTCGGCGTGACCACGGTCGCGGCCATGCTCGTGCTGCTGATGATGTCGATGCCGAGGCTGCGCTGGTGGGAGCGGCGCCGCCGGGCCCGCCGCGCGGCGGCGGCCAGA
>JASHUI010000336.1:0-4056 GCA_030040095.1 Streptosporangiaceae bacterium
ATCTTCGCCGATACCGGCGGCGGCTGGCACGCGGCGGGCCCGGCCGTGCCAACCTCGCTGGCCCGCCAGGACATCGAGGTGCTCCGCCTGGCCACGGTCGGCTCCAGCCTGGTCGCGCTGCTGCAGGCCGGCACCGGGCCAGGCGCCAGCATCACCGCCGCCTGGTACGCGGACGGCCGGTGGACGCTCTCGTCCCCGCTGCGCACCGGCGGCCCGGTCCGCTCGACCGCCGTCGGCCCGGGAGGAAGCGTGGGAATCATCTTGAACGCGACGCGGGCCGCCACCCTGGCCGGGCCGGGCGCCTCGTGGCAGCCGCTGCCGGCGCTGCCCAGGTATGTCGCCACGCTCGCGCTCGGGCCGGCCGGCGAGGTGGACGCGATCGAGGCGCACGTGGGCACGTTCGCGGACTACCGGCTCGGGCCTTCGGGGTGGAGCCTGGCGCAGACGCTGCACGTCACGATCCCGTACGGGACGTCGAGCTGAGCTGGCCATGAGCTACGTCGTCAACCACTGGTCGTTCGGCCCGTTCCTGATCCTGGCGATCGTCGTGGCGGTGTGGCACGAGATCGGGCTGGCCCGGGAGGCCCGCAGGTCCGGCCCGGAGCGCACCCGGGAGCGCCGGAGACGCTCGCTCTGGTTCTACGGCGGGCTGGTCGTGCTGCTGCTCGCGGTCGAGTCGCCGCTCGACTACTGGTCCTACGACTACTTCTTCGTGCACATGGTGCAGCACCTGCTGCTGATGTTCGCCGCCCCGACGATGATCGTGGCCGGGGCCCCGTGGCAGCCGCTGCTGGACGGCCTGCCCTGGCGGGCCGGGAGCGGCGTCACCGGCGGGATACTGCGCGGCGGCTGGTCCCGGCCGCTGCACGCGGTCGCCCGCTGGCTGCTGCGCCCCTGGGTCAGCGTGGTCATCTTCAACCTGGTCATGCTGTTCTGGCACATCCCGGGGCCGTTCGACCTGGCCGAGAACAACCGGGCCGTGCACATCTGGCTGATGGAAGGCACCTTCATCGTCGCCGGCGTGCTGTTCTGGCTGCAGTTCATCCCCTCGCCGCCGTTCCGGATGCGGATGCCCCCCGAGGGCCAGGCCGTGGCCCTCGTCGGGACCAACGTCGCGATGTGGATCCTGGCCATGTCGATGAGCTTCCTGACCCAGGTGTCCTGGTATCCGGTCTACGATCACATCCCCGGGGTCACGCTCTCGCCGTTCGCGAGCCAGCAGATCGGCGCCGGGATCCTGTGGATCTGCGGCGACTTCTGGGCCATCCCCATGCTGATCGTGGTGATCCGCCGGATCATCGACGCGGACGGCAGCCTCGGCTCGGCGCTGGACAAGATGATCGGCCGGGACAAGGCGGGCCGGGACGGGGCGACCCCGGCCAGCCGCTGGACGAGCCGGGCCGGCCGCTGACCAAGGCTCCCCGGCGGGCTCGGAACGAAGGGGGCACTGATCCGAAATGAACGAGCTACGGACGCTGGTCACGGGCCGGGGCCTGGTCGAGTCGCCGCGCTGGCATGGTGACCGGCTGTACTTCTCCGACTGGTCGGCCGGCGAGGTCGTCGCCGTGGACCTGGCCGGCCGCTCCGAAGTCGTCGCCCGCGTGGATTCGCTGCCGATGTGCACGGCGTGGCTTCCCGACGGCCGGCTGGTGATCGTCTCGTCCCGGGAAGGGCGGCTGCTCCGCCTCGAGCCGGACGGGTCCCTCAGCACCCACGCGGATCTCGGCAGCCCGGGCTGGAACGACATCGTGATCGACGGCATGGGCCGCGGCTACGTCAACCGGGCCGGATTCAACCCGACGGCCGGGGAGGAGTTCAAGCACGGGTTCGTGTTCCTGGTCGGGGCCGACGGCTCGGTGCGCCAGGTGGCCGACGACATAGAGTTCCCGAACGGGATGGCGGTGACCCGCGACAACTCCGTGCTGATCGTCGCCGACTCCTACCGGCGGAACCTGCTGGCCTTCGACATCGGCGCCGACGGCGGGCTGTCCGGCCGGCGCGTCTGGGCCGACCTCGGCGACGGCGTCCCCGACGGCATCTGCGTCGACGCTCAGAACGCGGTCTGGTACGCGGACGTCCCAAACAGGCGGTGCGTGCGGGTGACCGAGGGCGGCACCGTGCGGCAGGCCATCCAGCTGGATCGCGGCGGCTTTGCCTGCGCGCTCGGCGGGGCGGACCGCACGACGCTGTTCATCGCGGCCGCCAAGTGGCTCGGGATGACGGAGTCGGGCCTCGTGGCGCCGGGCAGCGGCCAGCTCCTGGCCACCACGGTCGACGTGCCGGGAGCGGGCTGGCCGTGACCTGGCCCGGGCCGGGGGCCGGCGCAACCACCATCACCTAGGCGATGACCTGCTCCATCTCCTGCACGTGGTCTTCCTGCACCCGCAGCACGGCGTCGTTTCCCCGGAACAGGACGACCCAGCCGTCCTCCCGCTCGACCGAGTCGATGTTCTCGAATGTCTCCCGTACCACGCTTTCGTCGTCGCCGTAGACCATCCGGTACGTCGCCATCGCCACCTCCCCTGGCCATGAGAACGAGGGCGCCCGTCGAGCATATCGAGACGGCTCGCTCCGTTTACCGGTGGGCGGCCAGCGCCGCGTGGTAGTCGGTGCCGTCACCGGGCTGCGGGTCGGCGTGCACGAGCGCGGCGGTCAGCCGCGGCAGGGCGTGCCGCAGCGCATGCTCGGCGCCGACAGCGACCTGGTGCGCCTCCACCGCGCTGGCGCCGGCGTCGACGACGACCTCGCACTCGGCGCGCATCTGATGGCCGATCCAGCGCAGCCGGACCCGGCCGACGCCGAGCACGCCGGGCGTGTCGCGCAGGACCTGCTCCGCCCGGTCCAGGACCGCCGGGTCGACGGCGTCCATGAGGCGCCGCCAGACCTCCCTGGCCGCCCGCCGCAGCACGGCGAGGATCGCCACGGTGATCAGCAGCCCGACCACCGGGTCGGCCCAGTCCCAGCCGAGCGCCACCCCGCCCGCGCCGAGCAGGACCGCAAGCGAGGTGAAGCCGTCGGCGCGCGCGTGCAGCCCGTCGGCGACCAGGGCGGCCGAGCCGATCCCGCGGCCGACGCGGATCCGGTACCTGGCCACCAGCTCGTTCCCGGCGAACCCGACCAGGGCCGCGGCGGCCACCGCGACCAGGCCGGACACCGGCCGCGGGTGCCCGAGCCTGCCGACCGCCGCGACCGCGGTCAGCGCGGCCGACGCGGCCATGAGCAGAACGATCACCGCCCCGGCCAGGTCTTCGGCCCGGCCGTAGCCGTAGGTATACCGGCGGGTCGGGGGGCGCCTTCCCGCGACGAAGGCGATCGCGAGCGGAACCACGGTCAGGGCGTCCATGGCGTTGTGCAGGGTGTCACCCAGCAGCGCCACCGAGCCCGACATCGCCACCACCACCGCCTGGACCAGCGCCGTCGCGCCGAGCGCCGCCGCCGAGATCCAGAGCGCGCGCATCCCCGCGCCGGTGGCCTCCATAGCGGCGTCCACCCTGTCCGCGCCGTCGTGCGAGTGCGGCCGGAGCGGGTGCGGCAGCAGGTGGCGGTGACTCATGTGTCCAGCGTGCCTGGAAAATCCGGCTGCAGCATCTCGACAACAGCGACCCTGGCGCGGTTGCCACCCGGTCGCAGGCCCGCCGGGGTACGCCGCCGACCCCTAGTACGACAGCAGCACTTTGAGATTTTTGGGTAGCATGCCTGTCTCATGCTGACTGATGATGATCTTGCTGCGTGGATTGCAGGGCTGGATGACCTGTTCGCGCTGGTGGCTGGCCGGTTCTTCCGGGTGGAGCCGCGGCGGCGGGCGCGGGCGTATGTGCGGGGGTTGTTAGCGCCGCTGGCCAGCAAGAACGGGTGGACGCTGGCCGAGGCCGCCGGTGATGGCACGCCGGATGGGATGCAGCGGCTGCTCAACAGGGCAGCCTGGGACGCCGGCGGAGTCCGCGATGATGTCCGGGCTTACGTGGCCGGGCACCTGGGGTCGGCGGATGGCGTGCTGATCGTCGATGAGACCGGGTTCCTGAAGAAGGGCGTCAAATCGGCCGGGGTGCAGCGCCA
>JASHUI010000337.1:0-7541 GCA_030040095.1 Streptosporangiaceae bacterium
AGTACCCGGGCGTGCAGGCCGGCTGGGAGGTCGTGCACGGTCATCCGGCTTCCGTGCTGGCCGGGGCGTCGGCCCGGGCCGAGCTGACCGTGCTCGGCCGGCGCCGTCAGGGCTCGGCCGTCGGCTCGGTGACCCACGCGGTCCTGGCCCACGCGCACGGCCCGGTCGCGGTCATCCCCGGGTGACCCGCCCGGCCGTCGGCGAAGCGCCGACGGAGCATACCATTGTGATACCATAGTGGTATGGCTATGACTCTGCGCCTGCCGCCCGAGGTCGAAGATCAGCTCAAGCAGGTCGCCGAGACGGAGCACCGCAGCGTGCAGCAGACGGTGCTGGTCGCGGTCGAAGAGTACCTCTCGATGCGGGAGACCGCCGAGATCCTCGCCGATCCGGCGGCGCTTCGGCGCCTGGCCGAAGCGCGCGAGGCCGAGCAGTCTGGCGACGTGGTGTACGGTGCCGAGGCAGCGCGCGCGCTGCTGGCTGAGCGCAGGCAGTGACCGCCGAGCCCTACGAGCTCGGAATGACCCGCCCGGCCCGGCGCGCGATCTCCGAGCAACTCCCCGAGGATGTCGCTGCCGCGACCGTCGAATTCATCACCGGACCACTCCTCGAGGCGCCATACCGGGTGGGCAGGCCGCTGCGAGACATCCTGTCCGGATTTCACAGCGCCCGGCTCGGTACCCAGTGGCGCGTGCTCTATCGGATCGATGAATCGAAGCACGCGGTCATCGTGCAGGACATCCAGCATCGCTCGGATGCCTACCGCCGCAGGTAGGACAGAGCGCGGTTCGTCCATCGCGCGGAGGGCTTGGGTCCTGCCGATTAGGGACCTTGGCCCCTGGGACCGGGCCGCCTGCCGGAGATCAATGTAGGTGTCTGCGGGGCGAACGGAGGAGCCGGACGGCCGCCAAGCCGGGTCAGGGCCCGGCACCGGGACAGCGGCCGGAGGCTGAGAGGCAAGACACGCGACTCCTAGCACCTGATCCGGGCAATGCCGGCGGAGGGAGATCGCCCCGCAGCCGCCGTTCCCCGGTCGTGACGTAGGTCCTGGGCACCGGGGACATTCAGCCGTGACCGGCCCGGCCCGTCCAGCGCGATCATGAGACTGACGGCGACCGGATGCCGACGGCACGCGGTGGCCGGGACAGACGTCGACGACAGGGGAGGGGAACGGCATGACACGCGCCGAAGCCCAGATGGACGCGATGCTCCGCCACCTCGGTGCCGCCTACTACGAGTCCCTGCACGGCAGGGCCAGCGCCGCGGACGTGGCCCGGGCCCGCACCGCTGTCGAGGAGCATCTCGCCGAGAAGCCGGCGGCCGGCCATACCGCGCCTGGCCGGGCCGGCCACAAAGAGCCCGCGGGAAAGCCGCCGGAGATGGCGCATCACCACGGGCGCTGGCACAGCACGGTCCGGGACGTCATGACGACCAACGTGGTGGCCGTCGACCGGATCACCCCGTACAAGGAGATCGTCCAGTTGCTGGCCGAGAACAAGATCAGCGCTGTTCCGGTGCTGATCATGGGACGGCACGTGGCCGGGGTGGTGTCCGAGGCGGACCTGCTCGCCGTGGAGGACCAGGCCGCCCGCCGGGAACGGACCGGCCGGACCGGGCCGCTGCCGTGGCGGCACCGTCCGGGCCCGCAGCAACTGCGGCTCAAGGCCGAGGACCTGATGTCGAAGCCGGCGATCACGATTCACCCGGACGCGCCGATCCCGCGGGCGGCGGCGCTGATGCACGCCCGCCACGTGAAGCGGCTTCCGGTGGTCGACGCCGACGGGAAGCTGATCGGCATCGTCAGCCGCCGCGACCTGCTGAGCGTGTTCCTGCGGCCCGACGCCCAGATCGCGGCCGAAGTCCGTGAGCTGCTCTCCGAGATCCTGTTCGCCGACCCGGCCAGCGTCAACGTGGCGGTGAACGGCGGGGTGGTGACCCTGCTCGGCCAGCCAGGCTCGCAGGACCATCACGACCTGATCCCGGTCGCCATCAGGCTGATCTGGGACATCGACGGCGTGGTGGACGTGGTGGACAAGCTGAGCGCCGCGGACGCGCCCGCGGACGGGGTCACAAGCCCGGCCTGACCTTCCGGCCATGCGACGGCGGTGATCAGCCCGGCTGATCGTTCAGCGGGAACTCCAGGCTTTCCCCTGGGCGCAGTTCCCGGATCTCGCCGCGGCAGCTGACCCGCACCGGCGGCATCCGCCCCGGGCCGCTGGCGACCCGGACGGCCCGCTCCTCGATGCACAGCGTGATCGCATGATCACGGTAGAAGATGGAGAATTCGAGCACGCCGAGCCGTTTCGGCCAGAACGGGTCGAGCCGCAGGACGTCGCCGCGCAGCTCCACCCCGGCGAAGCACCGTTCCAGCACGTCGATGCAGCCGCTCATCGCGCCGAGGTGGATGCCCTCGGCCGTGGTGCCGCTCTGCACGTCGGCGACGTCGGCGCGCAGGGCGTCGAGGAACAGCTCGACGGCGCGGTCCTGCCGCGCCCGTGCCGCCACCGCGGCGCTGACCAGGGCGCTGAGGGTCGAGCCGCCGCTCGTGCGGGCCAGGTAGTAGTCGATCGTCGCAGGGACGAGGCGCGAGTCCCACGCGTACCCGAGGCGGGCCAGCAGCCCGGCCAGCTCGTCCCCGGACAGCAGGTAGAACAGCATGAGCAGGTCGGCTTGCTTGGAGGCCTTGTACCGGTTCGGCGTGTCGTTCTCGGCCTCGAGGATCCGGTCGAGGCGGCTGACGTCGCCGTAGCTGGCCCGGTAGCGCTCCCAGTCGAGTTCCTCCAGGGCCTCGTATCCCTCGAACTGGCTGATCACGCCGTTCTGGTGGAACGGCACGAACATGCGCCGGGAGATGTGTTCCCATCGCGCCAGCTCGGTGGCGGACAGGCGCAGCCTGCCGGTGAGCTCGGCCCGGCGGTGCCGCGGCAACAGGTCGAGTACCTCGACCGCGCGGGTCATCAGCCAGGCCGTCATCACGTTGGTGTAGGCGTTGTTGTTGATCCCGGCCTGCGAGCTCCCCGGATAGGCGGTGTGGAACTCGTCCGGGCCCACCACCCCGCAGATGACGTAGCGGTCTCGTTCGCGGTCGTAGGCGGCCAGGCGGCCGAAGAACCGGGCCACCTCGACGATCATCTCCCCGCCCTGCAGGGCGAGGAATTGCCGGTCGCCGGTGGCCTGGTAGTACTGCCAGGCGCCGCGGGCGACCGCGATGCCCACGTGCCGCTGCAGGTAGGTCTGATCCGGCAGCCACCGGCCCGACTGCGGGTTGAGGTGCAGGAGCTGGCTCTGCTCTCGCCCGTCGCTGCCGGACTGCCACGGGTACAGGGCGCCCTGGTAACCCTGCTGCCGCGCGGCTCGCCGCGCGGCAGGCAGCCGGCGGTACCGGTAGTCCTCCAGGGACCGGCTCAGCTCGGGCAGCCGCAGGGTCAGCACGGGGAACACGAACATGTCATCCCAGAAGACGTGGCCCCGGTAGGCCTCGCCGTGCAGCCCGCGGGCGGGCACGCCGACGTCACGGCCGATGCTGTTCGGCGAGACCGTCTGCAGCAGGTGGAAAATGTGCAGCCGGAGCACCTCCAGCATCCAGTCGGCCGGGCTGTCGTGCAGCTCGGCGGAGAACCGCGCCCACAGCTGGGCCCAGGCCAGGGCATGCTGCTCCAGCATCTCCTCGAACGGGCCGGCCAGGTCCAGCCAGCCGGCCGCCGACACGGCCACATCCCAGGTGGCGTGGTCGCGCGAGGTGGTGATGGCCACGGTCTTCTGCACCGTCACCGGCTCACCCCGGGTGACCTCGGCCACGATGTCGTGGCCGATCCGCCCCGGCCCCTGGATCACGGTCATGTCGGCGACGAGCGGCGCGCTGCCGCGCAGCGCGAGGGTGCGGGCCGCCTCGGCGATGCGGATGTGCGACGTCGTGGTCTCCACCACCAGCACGACCACCGAATCGCCGATGCGGCGGGCCTCGACCGGGACAAGGTGCCGGCTGGCCAGCTGGCGGTAGCGCGGAACGCCGGTGTTTTCCACCGTGCCGTCGATCTCGGACCGGATCCGCAGCCGTCCCGACCAGTTCTCCGGCACGATCGTGGTCTCCATCGCGGCCAGGTGGGCCGCGCCCATATGCACGAAGCGCCGCGAGGTGGCCCGGGTGACGCGCCCCCCGGCGTCGCGGACCCGCAGCCGTCGGGTCAGCACCCCCCGGCGCAGGTCCAGCTGCTGCTCGTGCCGCAGCACCGTGACCTGGCCGAGGTCGAGCCAGGGCTCGTCCTCGGCCGCGAACGTCAGGGCCAGCCAGTTCGGCGCGTTGACCAGGCTCTCGGCGACCACCGTGCGGCCGCCGACGTCGGTCCGCAGCTGGTTGTAGCAGCCGGCGATGTAGGTGCCGGGATAGTGGACTCCGTCCGCGCGCGATTCCGGCGCGGCGCCGCGGGAGGCGAAGTAGCCGTTGCCCACGGTGCACAGCGCCTCGCGCAGTCCCTCCTCGCCGGGGACGAATCCCTCATAGCGGAGCGTCCAGCTCGAAAGGGGCCGGCCAGAGACCGTCATCTCGGATACCGTGCGGTCCTGGCCCGGCCCTGCGGGTACATCTCCGGTACCGCGGTCCTGGCCGGGCCCGGCGGGTACGGACATGCAGGGGCGTGAGACGGATCCGTGATCTTGGGGGGACCATGGGGACTGCGCCTGGCGGCGACCGCCAGCGCCGGATAGTCGTCGGCGTCGACGGATCCGCCGCCTCGAAGGCCGCGCTGGCCTGGGCGGCCGGGCAGGCCAGGCTGACCGGCGCCGTGGTGGACGCGGTCATCGCCTGGGAGGTGCCGCTGGCCCTGCGGACGCCATGGCCCCCCGGCCTGACCACCGACTTCAAGGGAATCGCCGCGGACACGCTCGCCGGGGCCGTGGCCGGCCTCCCCGGTCCCGACCGGGCCGAGGTCAGGTCCGAGGTCGTGGAGGGGGACGCGACCCAGGTGCTGCTCGACGCGTCGGCCGGGGCCGAGCTGCTGGTCGTCGGCAGCCGCGGGCACGGCGGCTTCGTGGACGCCCTGCTCGGATCCGTCGGTCACCATTGCGTCGCTCACGCCACCTGCCCGGTCGTGGTGATCCGCGACCCGGCCAAGATGGCCCGCTGAGGCATCAGGCGGGCGGGTCCTGACGGCCTGCGGCGACTCAGCTAGCCCCGCGCCCTCGCCGGGTGGTGCTGGACCACTGTGTCGGACGAGGGGAAGAAGACGCTCTCGCCGCCATCCCGCCAGCGCACCAGGTACGGCGGCGCGCCATCTTCACCGTGAACCTCGATGATCTCGCCGTGCCGCTCCTCGTCGCCCTGGCGGCGTCCCATGACCGTCAGCTCGTCTCCCACTTTGGCCTGCATAGCCATCGACCTCCTTGGTCCGCTACGGATCACGATCGGGCCCGGCGTTCCCCGCGCGGTAGGGACGAAGGTCCGCTACCGCGCGGCTGCGCGGCCACCTCACACGGCTTCGCCGTCACGTTCCCCGGTCCTGACGCGCAGGACCGATTCGACGGGGCTGACCCAGACCTTCCCGACGCCGATGTCTCCGGTGTTCATCGCCTTGGCGATCGCGTCGACCACGGGCTGGGCGGTTTCGTCTTGGACGACGATGTCGATCCGGAGCTTCGGCACCACCAGGGCCGAGCGCCTGCCCGGGTCGTCACGTGCCTCCGGGTAGCCGTATTGCTGGCCGAAGCCCCGTACCTCGGTGGCCGTGAGCCCGCGCGCTCCCGCGTCGATCGCGGCCCGCATGACCTCGTCGAACTGGCCCGGCTTGAGGACCGCAGTGATGAGCTTCATCGGTACCACCTTCCCCCGTCGTCCTCGTGGCACTATCCAAGGTCGCCCCGCGGCGGCGCGCAGGGCAGAGGCTAACGTCCCGCATGACGGGCCGATGGGCACTGCCGCCCGGCTACCGGCGCGACGGCGCGGCCTTCACCCCGGCGACCTTGGCCGCCAGCATCCGGCCCCACGCCAGCGCGCGGTCCTCCTCGCCGGCCCGCAGCAGGTTGTGCCCGGTGACCAGGAAGCTCTCCGGCCTGGCCAGCAGGGTGAAACCGTGCTGCCGCAGCAGCCTGGCGATGCCCTTCGACGCCCGCCCGGTGAACATGGCCAGGCCCTCTAAACGGGTGTCGAAGGCGGCCGCCGGTACGCCGTCCTGGTGCAGGCCGGCGAACCACTCGCGCAGCCCCGGGCCTTCGGCGCCGGGCTCCACGGTGAGCCCGCTGCCGGGCTTGCGGCCCACGTCCGCCGCTCCCTTGCGGGTGCTGGCCCGGCTCATGCCGTGCACGTGCGTCGGCCCGCCCACCACGACCAGGTCGGCCCCGTCCAGCAGCCCGACCTCGGCGCCGGTGACCGGGACCACGGCGGTGTCGTGCCCGGGACCGAGGCCCTTCGCGATGGCGTCGGCGACGACCCTGGTGTTACCGAACATCGACTCGTAAACGATCACGATCTTCATGGCGCACCTCTTCGCTGAGGTTCCTGCGCTCGAGCAGATCGCCCCGTCCCGCCCGCCGCCAGGGCACTTCGGCGGGCAACGCCGGGACCTTGGCCGGCCGCGCCGCCGGGCACGTGAATGGCGAGAGAGAGACCACCCGCTTCTCGCGGATCCGAATTGCGCGGTGTGCGAGCCGGCCGGCCGGCCCCGTATCTCCGCGTCTTTTCGTTTGGTCTTATCTCTCTCGCCACTTGCATCCCACGGCAACCGCCGCCCGGGCGCCAGGGACCTGTGACCCAAAGCGGCGGGACCTGTGACGCAAACCGGCGGGACCTTCGGTCCTGTGTCAGGCCGGGGGCCGTTCGGCCCTACCGGCCCGGCCGGGCCGCTGCCAGGATGAACGGGTTGCCCGGCGGGGATGACCGGAAGACAGGGAGCGCACGGTGAGCGACGCGACCGCGGCGGCGGGCCCGCTGCAGATGGAGGCCTCCGGGCTGGCCAGCCTCCACCTCGCCCTGCGAGACGCCGGATACCGGGTGATCGGGCCCACCGTCCGGGACGGGGCGATCGTCCTCAGCGAGCTGGCATCGGCCGCCGACCTGCCGTTCGGCTGGGGGGTCGCGCTCGAGCCGGGCGGCTACCGCATCCGCCGGCGGGACGACCACGCGGCGTTCGGGCATTCGGCGGGCCCGCGGTCCTGGAAGCAGTTCCTGCACCTCCCGCGCGAGAAGGTATGGTCCGCGCGCCGGACGGCCGACGGGTTCGAGATCGAGGCGGGCGACGAGCCGCCGCAGCGGCTGGCGTTCTTCGGCGTGCGCCCGTGTGACCTGCGCGCGATCGCGATCCAGGACCGGGTGCTCGGCCGGGGCGACCACGCACGGTCGCGGTACGCGGCCCGCCGGGCCGGCGTGTTCGTCGTGGCGGTGAACTGCACCGAGCCCGGCGAGACCTGTTTCTGCACGTCGATGGGCACGGGCCCGGAGGCAGGGCCCGGCTACGACCTGGCCCTGACCGAGCTGGCCGACGCGCGCGGCCACCGGTTCCTGATCGATGTGGGCTCACCGGCCGGCGCCGACCTGCTGGCCAGCGTGCCGG
>JASHUI010000338.1:0-4456 GCA_030040095.1 Streptosporangiaceae bacterium
TCGAAACCGAGCCGGCCGAAGAATTTCACGGCAAAGGTCAGCACGAAGACCCGCCGCACGCCCACCTCGCGCGCCCGCGCCAGCAGTGCCTCGACGATCGAGTGCCCGATGCCCTCGCCCTGGAACTCCTCGTCCACCGCGATCGTGCGGATCTCGGCCAGGTCCTCCCACATGACGTGCAGCGCGCCGCAGCCGACTACCCGGGAGTCCGTGGCCCGCTGCGCGACGAGGAACTCCTGGATGTCCTCGTACAGGGTGACGGTCGCCTTGTCCAGCAGCCGGCCGGTCTCCACGTTCGCGTCCACGAGGCGGCGGATCGATCGTACGTCGCTGGTGCGAGCCGACCTGACCTCGTAATTCATCGCCGCCGTACCATCCTTACCGAAAGTGCCACCAAATGTTACCGAACGGGTACGCATTGCTTCCGGCTGGACCCCGGAAGTCGCTCCGGCACAGGCCGCGCACCAGCAATTTCACTCATTCGCATGTGCGCGATGCCCCACTTAGATTAACCTGCAACGCTGTTACCAGTTGCGCTCCGCTCTCACAAGGGCGAGCGGACAACCCGCCGAGTTCCTGGCACGCGGCAACGTGTTCTGGGGAGCCGGGGACCCATCCTCCCCGGGGTGAATCGGCAGGTGACGGTCTGCTCCTGCGGATCGTGGCCCGCCGTAGGGCTGCTCCGGCCCGAACCCGTCAGCTAACCCGGTAGGCGGCCTAGGAGAGGAGACTCCACGTGGAGTTCTTGCCCCATGGCAGGTACGGCAAGACTGGGTCACTGGGGATCGGCGCCCGCGGGAACGCACCACGGGGCGCGAGGCGGGTGCGGGGTCGAGTGGCCATCCTGGCCGGCGCGGCGACGCTGATGAGCATGGCGCTGCCGGCCGGAATCGGCAGCGCCGCCAGCACGGGAACCCCGGCCAGCCTGCAGGCCACCGTGGCCGAGGCGAACAAGCTGTCCAACCAGATCGACATTCTCGGGCAGCAGTACGACCAGCTCAGGATCCAGCTCACCGAAGCGCGCGAGGAAGCCCAGGTGGCCAACGAGACCGCCACGCGCGACCAGCGGGCGCTCGGGGCCGGGCAGGCGGCCGTCGGCGAGATCGCGGCCGAGGGATTCATGCAGGGCGGCCTCAGCCCGACGATCGTGCTGCTGCAGAGCGCCGACCCGCAGCAGTTCCTGGACCGGGCGTCGATCATGCTGCAGCTCACGCACGAGCAGGACGGCACGATGAGCCTGCTGGCGAGCGCCGAGGGCGCGGCGAACCGGGCCAAGGCGACCGCGGCCCAGGCGGCCGGGCAGGCCGCGAGCCTGGCCGCGGCGATGAACAAGAAGGTCGCCGAGATCCAGGCCAAGGAGAACGTGCTGAACAGCTCGGCGTTCAGCCAGGCCCTGGCCATCTTCCAGAGGACCGGGCATTACCCCGACATCGCCGTCAGCGGCGACTCGATCGGCGAGCAGGCCCTCCGGTGGGCGTTCACCAGGCTCGGCGACGAGTACGTCTGGGGCGGCGCCGGGCCGGACGTGTTCGACTGCTCGGGCTTGGTGATGTGGTCCTACGAGCAGATCGGGATCCAGCTCGAGCACTTCACCGGGGACCAGTGGAACGAGGGCGAGCACATCCCGCAGAGCGAGATCGAACCCGGTGACCTGCTGTTCTTCTTCAACCTCGGCCACGTGGGCATGTACGCCGGCGACGACCTCATGATCGACGCGCCAACCCAGGGCCAGGTCGTGCAGATCCAGCCGATCCCGTGGGGCTCCTTCGACGGCGCGGTTCGCATCGTCGCCTGACCAGCCGGTCAACGGCAAGCCACGGCCCGGACGCCCCCTGAGCGCCCGGGCCGTGGCTTTATGCCACTCAGTCCGGGCGCACCAGCGGGAACAGGACCGTCTCCCTGATGCTCGCGCCGGTCAGCATGATCATCAGCCGGTCGATGCCCATGCCCATCCCGCCGCTCGGCGGCATGCCGTACTCGAGGGCGCGCAGGAAGTCCTCGTCGAGCTGCATCGCCTCCGGATCTCCGCCGGCGGCCTGCAGCGACTGGGCGGTGAGCCGCTCGCGCTGCATCACCGGGTCCACCAGCTCGGAGTAGCCGGTGCCGATCTCGGCCCCGAACGCGACCAGGTCCCAGCGCTCGGCGAGCCTCGGGTCGCGGCGGTGCTGCCGGGTGAGCGGCGACACCTCGACCGGGAAGTCACGGTAAAAGCACGGGGAGACCGTGCGCGCCTCGACGAGGTGCTCGTACAGCTCGAGCAGGACCTGGCCGCGGTTCCATTTCGGATCCTGGTGCACGTCGGCCCGCGCCGATAGCTCGCGGAGCCGTTGCTCGCCGGTGTCCGGGGTGACCTCCTCGCCCAGGGCCGCGGCGACCGCCTCGTGCACCCCCACGGACGGCCACTCGCCGCCGATGTCATGCTCGGAGCCGTCCGGGCGGCGCACGACCGTGCCACCCAGCCCGGCTATGGCGGCGGCCTGGATCAGCTCCCTGGTGAGCGTCCCGATCGTGTTGTAGTCGCCGTAGGCCTGGTAGGCCTCGAGCATGGTGAACTCGGGGTTGTGGGTGGCGTCGGCGCCCTCGTTGCGGAAGATCCGGCCGATCTCGTAGACCTTCTCGATGCCCCCGACCACCAGCCGCTTCAGGTAGAGCTCGAGCGCGATGCGCAGGTAGAGCTGGATGCTGTAGGCGTTGCTCTCGGTGGTGAACGGGCGGGCGTTCGCGCCGCCGTGCAGGACCTGCAGCACCGGCGTCTCGGCCTCGAGATAGCCGCGGGCGTGCAGCTCCTCCCGAAGCGACCTGGTCACGGTGGCGCGCAGCTCCGCCATCCGGCGCGCGTCCGGGTTCACGATCAGGTCGACGTAGCGCTGCCGGACCCTGGCCTGCGGATCGCTCAGCCCGGTGTGCTTGTCCGGCAGCGGGCGCAGGGCCTTGGCGGTGATCGCGAACCGGTCCGCGAGCACGGACAGCTCCCCGCTGCGCGAAGTGATCACCTCTCCCTCGACCCCGATCTGGTCGCCGAGGTCGATGTCGCTCTTCCACGCCGTGAGCGCCTGCTCGCCCACCCGGGCCAGGGAGATCATGACCTGGATGTCGCCGGTCCCGTCCCTGATCGTGGCGAAGCAGAGCTTCCCGCCGTTGCGGTACAGCATGACCCGGCCGGCGACGCCGACCCGCTCGCCGGTGGCGACATCCGGCGCGAGGTCCTGGTGCTTCGCGCGGACCTCGGCGATCGTGGCGGTCCTGGGGAAACCGACCGGGTACGGGTCGGTTCCGGAAGCCCGCAGGCGCGCCAGCTTCTCCAGGCGCACCTGCACCTGCTCGGGTACAGGCCCCTGATCGACGTCGGTCACCTGCCCGAGGTTACCGGCCGCGGATGAACTCCGGCACCGGGGTTCGCGCACTAGCCCCCGGCCGGCGAGGAGGTGTTCCGCTCGTAGACAAGGCGCAGGCCGGTCAGGGTCAGCCACGGGTCGTAGGCGTCGATCACGCCCACCTCGTCGATGATCAGCGGGGCCAGCCCGCCGGTGGCAATGATCGTCACCGTGTCCGGGTCGTCCGGCGCGAGTTCCTCGGCCATCCGCCTGGCGATGCCCTCGATCTGGCCCGCGAACCCGAAGATGATCCCCGATTGCAGCGACTCCACGGTGTTCTTGCCGATCACCCGGCTGGGGCGGGTCAGCTCGACCTTGAGCAGCTGCGCCGCCCGGCGCGACAGCGCGTCGACCGAGATCTCGATGCCGGGAGCGAGCGCGCCGCCGACGAACTCGCCGTTGGCGCTGACCGCGTCGAAGTTCGTCGACGTCCCGAAGTCGACGACGATCGCGGGGCCGCCGTAGAGGTGCACGGCGGCCAGGGCGTTCATGATCCGGTCGCTGCCGACCTCCTTGGGGTTGTCGGTCCGCACCGGAACCCCGGTCTTGATTCCGGGCTCGACGATGACCGAGGTCACGTCCGGGTAGTAGCGGCCGAGCATTTCCCGCATCTCGTGCAGGACCGAGGGGACCGTCGAGCACAGCGCGATGCCGGTGATGTCGGGGTCCTTCACCTGCGTGCTCTGGCCGAGCAGGCCCTGCAGGATCACCGCCAGCTCGTCAGCCGTCCTGGTCGGGTCGGTGGCGATGCGCCAGTGCTCGATCACCTCGTCGCCGGAGAACACGCCGAGCACGGTGTTGGTGTTCCCCACGTCGATCGTCAGCAGTATCGCGTTCCCTCCGCCGGGCTCAGGACTCACCGCCGAGCGTCACCTGCGTGTTGTCGATCAGCCGGGTGGTCCCCGACCTCGCCGCGACCAGGAGCAGCGCCGGGCCGAGGTAGCCGACGCCCACCCGGCTGAAAGAGAACGGATCCACCAGGGCCAGGTAGTCGAGGACGAGGGGCGGGTCGCAGCCCGCCGCGCCTTCCAGCACCGCCTGCGCCGCGCTCAGCACCGGCTGCGGGCCGTCGGCCTCCCCCG
>JASHUI010000339.1:0-4284 GCA_030040095.1 Streptosporangiaceae bacterium
GCCGCGTCGGCCAGCACCACCCGCACCCCGCTGTCCTCGAGCACCGTCCGCATCCGGGTGGCCGGCCACCCGGCGTCGACGGGCAGGTAGGCCCCGCCCGCCTTGACCACCGCCAGGATCGCGACGATGAGCTCGGCGCAGCGCCGCATCGCCGCCGCGACCACCGATTCCGGCCGCACCCCCAGCTCGACCAGGTGGCGGGCCAGCGGCGTGGCCCGGTCGTTCAGCGCGCCGTAGCTCAGCGCGGCCCGCCCTGCGACCACCGCGACGGCGTCCGCGCTGCGGGCGGCCTGCGCGTCGAACAGGGCCGGAACCGTCGCCGCGGCCACCTCGCGCGAGGTGTCGTTCCACGCGGCCAGGGTCTGGCGGCGCTCGGCCTCGGTCAGGATGTCCACCCGGCCGGCCCGCCGGCCCGGGTCGGCGGCCAGCGCCTCCAGGACCCGGACGAACCATCCGGCGATGCGCTGGCCCGTCTCGGGGTCGAAGAGGTCGGCGGCGACCGTCAGCCTGCCCCGCAGCTCCGCGCCCCGGCCCGCGCCCGGGACCTCGCTCAGCGACACGTTGACGTCGAGCAGGGCCGGCGCGACGCCGGCCGGTTCCGCACTGACCTCCAGGCCCGGCAGCACGAGGGCCGGGGGGCTGGTGTTCTCCACCGTCAGCATGACCTGGCAGAGCGGATGCCGGCCCAGCAACCGCGGCGGGGCCAGGATTTCGACCAGTCGCTCGAACGGCACATCCTGATGAGCGAACGCGCCGAGCCCGACCTCGCGTACCCGCGCGAGCACGTCGCGCAGGGACGGGTCGCCGGAAAGATCGGTGCGCAACACCAGCGTGTTGACGAAGAACCCGGCCAGCTCGTCGAGCGCCTCGTCGGCGCGGCCGGCGACGGGGGAGCCGACCGGGATGTCCGTGCCCGCCCCCAGCCGTGACAGCAGCACCGCCAGCGCGGCGTGAGCGATCATGAACAGGGTGACGCCCTCCGACCGGGCCAGCGCGGCCAGCCGCTCGTACAACCCGGCCGCGACGGTGAGCGGGACGGCGTGTGCCCTGTGGCTGGCCATCGCCGGGCGCGGCCGGTCGGCGGGCAGGGCGAGTTCTTCGGGGGCGCCGGCCAGGGCGCTCCGCCAGTACGCGACCTGCTCGGCCAGGACGCTGGCGGGATCGTCCTCCTCGCCCAGAAGCTCTCGCTGCCACAGGGCGTAATCGGCGTACTGCACCGGCAGCGGCGCCCAGCCGGGTGCCCGCCCGGCGTGGCGGTCGGCATAGGCGGCGGAAATGTCTCGCGCCAGCCGCCCCATCGACCATTCGTCCGCGGCGATGTGGTGGACCACGACCACCAGCACGTGCTCGATCGCGCCGACCCGCAGCAGCCTCGCCCGCAGCGGCGGCTCCGCGGCCACGTCGAACGGCCGGCCCGCGTACTCGGCCAGCTCGCGCGCCAGGTCCGCCTCGGTCACCTCGTCCACGGACAGGCCGAAGCGGACCTCGCCGGCCGGGATGACCCGCTGGAACGGCTGGCCGTCCACGGCGGGGAACGTGGTCCGCAGCACCTCGTGCCGGCTGACCGCGTCCCGTATCGCGGCGGCAAGCGCCGCCTGGTCCAGCGGCCCGGCCAGGCGCAGGGCCACCGAGATGTTGCGGGTGGCGTTCGGCCCTTCCAGCTGCCCGAGGAACCACAGCCGCTGCTGGGCAAAGGACAGCGGGATCCGGTCCGGCCTGGCCCTGGCGGTGAGAGCCGGCCGGGCCGGGCCGGCCTCGGCCAGGCGACCGGCCAGGCCCGCCGCCGTGGGCTCGTCGAACACCAGCCGAACGGGCAGCTCGGCGCCGAGTACCGTGCGGACCCGGCCGACCAGGCGCATGACCGCCAGCGAATGGCCGCCAAGGTCGAAGAAGTTGTCCCCGGCCCCGACCCGCTCCAGGCCCAGGACGTCCGCGAACACCCCGCACAGGAGCTCCTCGGCGGCGGTGGACGGCGCCTGGCTCCCGGCCGACGGGGGACGCGGAGACGGCAGCGCCGCGCGGTCGATCTTTCCGTTGGCCGTCAACGGCAGCGACGGCACGACCACGACCGCCGACGGGACCATGTAGTCCGGCAGCCGTTCCGCGGCCAGCCCGCGCACCGCCTCGGCCAGCGCGCCGCCGGCGTCCTCGCCGCCCGCGGCCGCGGCGATGTAGGCGACCAGCCGCGGGTCATCCGGCGGGTCGGCCCGCGCCACCACCACCGCCCGCCCCACCCGCGGGTGACCGGACAGGACCGCCTCTATCTCCGCGGGCTCGATCCGGAACCCCCGCAAGTTCACCTGGTCGTCGGCCCGGCCCAGGAACATCAGCTCCCCGTGCGCGGTCCAGCGCACCCGGTCTCCCGACCGGTACCACCGGGACCCGTCACCGGCGAACGGGTCGGCCAGGAACCGCTCACCTGTCAGCGCGGGTCGCCCGGCGTAGCCCCGCGCCAGCCCGGCCCCGGCGACGTACAGCTCACCCGCCACGCCGGCCGGCACCAGGGCCAGGTTCGGGTCCAGCACGTACACCCTGGTTCCCGGCAGCGGGCCGCCGATCGGGACCGGTTGCCCCGGCCAGACGGCGGCGTCGCTCTGGTCCAGGCAGGCGGACGCGCCCAGGTCGCTGCAGGTGGAATCGATCGTGGCCTCGGTGATCCCGTACGCGGTCATGAGCTTCACGGCCGGGCCGAGCACCGTCCGGGCCCGCACCAGGCCACCTGCGTGCCACACATCGGTGGTCACCACCAGCAGCCGCAGGTCCGCGAGCGCCACGCCGGAGCGCTCCAGGTGATCGACCAGCGCGTCGGCGAAATGCGGCGCGCACTCCAGCGCGGTCACCCGCGCATCCGCCAGCAGGCCAGCCCACTCGGGCACCGACAGCTGCAGTCCGACCCGACCCAGCACCAGCGATCCGCCGGAGCACAGCGCGCGTATCACGTCACCCGTGAATACGTCGAAGCTGGCGCTGGCCAGTGACAGCCATCGATGCCGGTCGCCTGGCCCGAAGTACGCGGCCGCCCATCCGGCGTAGACCGCGGCCAGCGAGCCGTGGGTTACCAGCGTCCCCTTCGGCCGTCCCGTCGTGCCCGAGGTATAGATCACGCAGGCGAGCCGGTCGCCTGCGGCGCGGGCCTGCGCCACATCGGGGGATCGGTTGCTGATCGCGGCGGCGGTCGCCGCGTCGTCAAGCCACACGATGCTCGTGCCGCTGTCGGTCGCGGCCCCGGCCAGCCCGGCGCCGGCCAGCCGGTGCGCCACCACCACGGCCGCCCCGCTGTCGGAGAGCATGAACCTCTGGCGCTCCCGCGGGTAACCGGGATCGACCGGCAGGTATGCGCCGCCCGCGCGCCAGACCGCGAGCACCGCGACGACGAGATCCAGTCCCCGCTGCAGGCACAGCGCCACGACCGACTCCGCGCCCACCCCGGCCTGCCTCAGGTGCCCTGCCAGCCGTCCGGATCTGTCCCGCAATGCCGCGTAGCTCAGTGCCGCTCCGTCGCAGATCACGGCGACCGCGTCCGGATGTACGGCCGCGCGCGCCGCGATCAGCTCGTGCACCGCGCCCGGGGCGGCGGCCGGGGCCGCGGCCCGGTTCCACTCGGTCAGGATCTGGTGGCGCTCGGTCCCGGCCAGGATCTCGGCTTGGCTGACCCTCTGCCCGGGATCGGCCGCGATCGCCTGCAGCACCCGCACGAGGCGGCCCGCGATGTCCTCGACGGTGCTCGGCTCGAACAGGTCGGCGGCACCGACCACCGATCCCCGTAGCCCGGCCGGCGAGCGCCCGTCGAAGGCCTCGGTGACCGTGACATCAAGATCGAACTGAGCGGCGACGGAGACCGGGATGGCCTGGGCCCGCAGGCCCGGCAGCTCCATCGCCGGCGGCGGGGCGTTCTGCACCGTGAGCGTCACCTGGAACAGCGGGTGGCGGGCCAGCGACCTGGCCGGGGCCAGCACCTCCACCAGCCGCTCGAACGGCACGTCCTGGTGATCGAAGGCGGCCAGGCCCGCCTCCCGCACCCGCCCCAGCAACGTGGTGAAGGCGGGATCGCCGGACAGGTCGGTCCGCAGCACCAGGGTGTTGACGAAGAACCCGACCATGTCGTCCAGGGCCTCGTCGCCGCGCCCGGCCACCGGCGCTCCGATCGGGATGTCGGCGCCCGCGCCGAGCCGGCCCAACAGCGCGGCCAGGCCGACCTGCACCAGCATGAACAAGGTCACGCCGCGCGCCCGCGCCACGCCCGTCAGCCGCCGGTGCAGGTCCGCGGGCGCGTGGAGCGGGACC
>JASHUI010000340.1:0-8794 GCA_030040095.1 Streptosporangiaceae bacterium
GACGTTCGCCACGACCGCGTCGCGCTCGTGAGCCGCCTCGACGACGCCGTTCTGGACATCGATGACGAGAAGCGCGGCGTTCGGCCGGTTCTCCAGTGTGGTCATGCCTCTCCTTTAATCGCGAGCCCTGGCGCACGTGGCCTTTGCCCACCCACGGTAAACCCGGCCACCGACAGCGGGCCGGGCCGCTGCGGAGGGCGCCACCCACTTCAAGTGGCCAGAGCTGTACTGGCCGGGAACCATCCGCGTCACTACCTACTGGGAGGATCGTCTTCGTGAGCGCTCAGGGCATCGCCATCTCCCTGTTCTCTGGCGCGGGCGGTCTCGACCTGGGGGCGGAGCAGGCAGGCTATGAGGTCAGGGCGGCGGTCGAATGGGACCGTGACGCGGCGGCGACGATGGAGAAGAACTTCCGTCACCTCGCCTCCCCCGTTCTGCAGAAGGACATCATGGCCACGCCAACCCGCGAGATCATCCGCGCGGCTGGCTTGCGGCCAGGACAACGGCTGGACCTGCTGATCGGCGGACCTCCCTGCACGCCGTTCTCCAAGTCGGGGTTCTGGCTGGAGTGGAAGCGGGAGGGCCTGGACCCGGGCGCCTCCTTGTTGCAGGCCTACACCCGGATCCTGGCCGAGGCGCGGCCGCGGCGGTTCGTGCTGGAGAACGTCTACGCGCTGACGTACAACAACAAGGCCAGCAGGCCAGCGTTCGAGCGGCTGCTGAGGGAGATCGACGCGGCCGGATACCACTGCCACGCCGAGGTGCTTCACGCCGCGGACTACGGCGTGCCTCAGGCCCGGCCGCGCCTGTTCATCATTGGCGTGCCCAAGGATGAACCTCTGCCGTCTCTCCCGGCGCCGACACACGGCGGGCGCTGGGAACGGCGGGTGACCGGTGATCCGCAACGTCCGCATGTCACCGCCGGGGAGGCGCTGGCTGGCCTCGTGACAGACCCGGAGCCGGAAGAGACAGTGAATGGCAAGTACGGTCATCTCCTGCCCGCGATCCCCCCCGGTGACAACTATCTCTTCTACACCAGCGAGCGCGGCCATCCCGATCCCGTCTTCGGCTGGCGCAGCAAGTACTGGTCGTTCCTGTTGAAACTCTCTCCGGATAAACCGTCGCCTACTATCCAGGCTCAGCCAGGGCCGTATGTCGGCCCGTTCCACTGGCAGAACCGGCGGCTGCGTATCGCGGAGATAAAGAGGCTGTTCACTTACCCAGACGAATTCGAGCTCGTCGGCAGCCGTGCCTCGGTCCAGGCGCAGCTGGGCAATTCGGTGCCGCCCCTGCTGGCCAAGAGCATCGTCAGGGTTTTCGACTCCGCTGCGCCGGCGCCAGCCGTGCTGCCGGCGGCGGCGCCGGGACCTCTGGGGAGGCCTGAAAGGCCTGGATAGCGAGCGCGGCGAAACGCCGGGAGGCCGCGACCGCGGCGGCTGGCGAGGCGGCGCGGATGCCGCTGTTGGCCATGAGCATGAGAATCAGGTCGTCCAGCACGAAGTCGGCGCGAAGGCGGCCGGCATCCTTGGCGCGGCGAGCCAGTCCGGCCATGGAGCGCAGCGCGTATTCGCGGTCCGCGGCGAAGTCCATCGCGTTGGGGAAGGCCGACATGAAGGCTGCGGTGAAGCTCCGGTCGCGTGCGTGCAGTTGACAGATCTTCTCGATCACCAGACAGAAGCCGTGCCACGGGTCGGGGTCGGCGAGCCCCTCGTCGACGATGGCGTGGCACGCGCGCATCTGGCCCGCGAGGGCCTCGGTGACCAGCGCCTGCTTGGTCGGGAAGCGGCGGTACAGGGTGGCGGGGCCGACGCCGGCCCGGCGGGCGATCTCCCGCATCGGAACGTTCAGGCCCTCGGCGGCGAACACCGCACGGGCCGCGTCGAGGATGAGTTCGCGGTTGTCCCGGGCGTCGGAGCGCAGGGTGTGAGGCAAATGGCCGGTCACCGCTCTCACTTTAGCTAAGCGGACGGTGGCGTCCGTTAACGTCTGCGGGCGGGAGGGCTTCGCTGATCCCCATCGGCCGCTAGCGTCGGCTGCGTCTGTGGGAGTGGCACCCCGGACCAGCCCGGCCGGCCTCGCAATACGGAGACGACATTGAAGGCTGTTGCGATCCGGGCGTTCGGCAGCCCACAGGGCCTCGCCGTCGTCGACCTCCCCGACCCGAGTCCCGGTCATGGGCAGGTGCTGATCGCCACCGAGGCCATCGGCGTCGGCGGGGTCGACGTCACCATCCGAAACGGGACTCTGGCCGCGTACGGGTTCAAAGAAGGTCACGTCCTCGGCGGCGAGATCGCAGGCACCGTGACCGCAGTCGGCGATGGCGTCGACACGTCATGGACTGGCCAGCGCGTCTGGGCGTTCACGGGCCTGGGCGGCGGCTACGCCGAACGGGCGGTCGCTCCGGCCGAGACGCTCGTACCCCTCCCCGCGGGCATGTCGGCCGCCGACGCGGTGACGCTCGGGAGCTCCGGAGCGGTGGCCTACTTCGGCCTGCGCCATGCCCGCTTCGCTCCCGGCGAGTCCGTGCTGGTGCGCGGCGCGGCCGGCGGCATCGGCATTATGGCGGTCCAACTCGCGGCGCGTCGTGGTGCCAGCGCGCTGGCGGTCACCACGTCGTCGGCCGAGCGCGGCGACCGCCTGCGCGCGCTCGGCGCGACCCACGTGCTAGACCGCGCCGGCGAAGGAGGCGCAGACGCTCCCGCGGGATACGACGTCATCATCGATATCGTCGCCGGCGCAGCCATGCCCTCGTTCTTCGCCAAGCTCAACCCGAACGGCCGCATGGTGGCCGTCGGCGTCGTCGCGGGCTACCCGCCGGCGGACTTCGGTGCCCAGATGTTCGCGGCGTTCCAGAGGTCGCTGTCATTCGCGACCTTCAGCACCGAAACCATAGCCAGACCAGACAGGCGCGCGGCGATCGCCGAGATGTTCGCCGCCGCCGGCCGTGGCGACCTGCGCCCGGTAATGCATGAGCAGCTTCCCCTGGAGCGGGCCGTCGCGGCTCACCAGAAGATGGACGCTGGCGAGGTTTTCGGCAGGATCGTGCTCGCGCCCAGGCCGCCCCCCCTTATGCCACAAACCTAAGGGCCGCCTAATTCCCCTCGCATTTTAGCCCTCCGCCTTGTTCTGCTGGCATCCACTGGCAGGTCCAGTTGGTCGATGCAATTCCACCGCCAAATAGCGCGAGTCCAGTTACCCCAAGGGCGATGGGAATTGCTTCGAGAACAGCTGCGATAACACCCACCGGGTCGATTTGCGTGTTGAGTATATGACTCCAGGTCCTGCTAGTCTGAACGGCACTCCAGTTGTCGGCGACGACACAACTCAAGGAGTCGGTCTGCCAGTTATCGTCTCGGCTCGCCCAGGCTTCGACAGTCCCATGCACAGTTCCGCTATGAACGAATGCGAGATTGTTGCCAGACTGATCCTTGACGTCTAGGAGCACCGTAGCCACAGTATAGTCATAATCTACTGGCCCGCTGTCATGGGCATGGCCTCGGTATGAGCCGGTTCCGTCAGCGCACAAGCCCAGTTGTGTCCAGCCAGTAAAGTAACCTCCGCCGAAGTTCCACACCGGAAATATGAAGCTGTCCTGTTGCAGCTCGGCAATTAGCTTCGTGACAGACACGGGGCTAGAGATAGGACACGGAAGCGCGGCAGCCAGTGCTAGTACGTCGATTGGCTGACCGGCGCTAACGTGACCCTGGGCCGCATTACGTAGACTCAACATTGGCGATCCATTCTTTTACCAGCCTCCTCTTGGCGGCATTAGAAGGGGAGCGCTCCTGGGCATTGATTATCTAGGCGTATGAAGGGCGGGCAGGCTTACTGCAGGGCTACAAGTATGCGAACTAGCCCTTGCCCTGAGGACAGAGATTGCAGCGCTTTCCCGATAACCGCGCCGAACGCCTTGAGCGGGTCTGCAGCCCTCATGGCATGGCCTGCGGTTGGGGAAGTTGTCAGCAAGTCTCCCACTTCTATTGGTCCGTATTGCGCATCGGCTTTACAGTAGACGCTTCCCACCAGCGCAAGCGGCATGTGGTTTTCAGAGGAGTGTTCTTTGCCTAGGATGAGGCCCGGCCGAGCATCCCCAGCCCCAGAAACTACTCCCGCCACCTTCTTGTCGTAAGCGTCCTGACTCGGTTGAAGTGCACCACCCTCGGTCAGGATCATCACAGTACCAGGACCGAAATCAGCGGCACCTTCGACGACAGCGAAGTCCTCCGCGCAATCGCCACCTCCCACCAATACGTCCCCGGTCACCTCAACATCACCTGTGAAGCTGCCCGAGCCATTCACCAGAAGCTTTCCTTGGAAGCTGGCGGCTATGACAGGTCCCGTTCCGTAAACTCCCGGCTGGGTGTCGCTCTGGCTCTCCCCCCAAACACCGACGAAGTTCTGGCTCGTACCGAACACGCCCACCTGAGCGACGCTCTCACCATGGACACCCTGCCAGTTCGCGCTGGTACCGAACACGCCAGGCTGGCCGGCACTCGCCGGACTCTGGCTCTCCCCCAAACACCGACGAAGTTCTGGCTCGTGCCGACGACGCCCGCTTGATCGGTGCTCTCACCGACGAGTCCGCGCCCGGTAGTACTTGTGCCGGTGCCACCGTCGTCGGTGTCCGTCTGTCCCGGAGTGAACGGCATTCGAACTCCCTCCCGACCTGATTGGTGCCAATCTGAGCCTCTCAGCAGTCATTAGAGGGCTGGCGCCCTGTGCCGTCAAGGGCGGTGTCGGCGCGCCTGTCACGACGCATGGATGGATCTTGTAGAGCGGGACGGCACCCGAGCTTCCCCGCTTGCCGGATAGCTGATCATCACCCAGTCGCCTGGACAAGGTGCTGGCGAGCCGATGCCCGGAAACGGGCGGAATTCTCGAACTGTATCGGACCCTGCCAGTCGAGGGCGGAATGGCGGCGCTGGCATTGTGTAATGCTTCGATGTGCTCGAAGATCGCGCTGGCAAGCTGGAGGCGGGCACCGCAGAGCGAAGGGGCTCAAACCCTGTGCCAGGCAGGGCCCACCGGGCTCGACTGGTACACGCCCGGCAGTGAGTACGTGATCACCGATACCGCAGGCATCCCGGTCCGTCCGGATGAAGACCTACGTGCACGTCAGAGACGAGGACCTGCTCGAAGGTGCCCGGACGCAGGCCAGGCTCCACAAGATCGGTTAGAAGCCGCGGTGTCGAGTTTCGGTACCTGGGGACATCTGGGTTCCGGTAGTCAACGCCGCCGGGCGTAAGCGATGTTGATCACAGCGACGACGACCCAGATGAAGACGAAGAGGCCAAAGCCACCACGGTTGTCGTTCAGCACGTTCCAGGAGATGATCCCGCCGACAATCATCGACCCGAGCGCGAGGGAAACCGTCTCGAGGGAGGCGCGGGCCGGTCGGCTCAGCTCGTCGGACCGGTGACGCCGTGCAGGAGCACCGTCGGGTCGGCCCAGCCTGGCGTCCACTCGCTTGTCAATCTCGTTGCCGATCCGCTCGACCAGGCTCTGGGCTACCGCGTCATCGTAGTCGCGGCCCAGTTCACGATGCGCAGCCGCCGCAGCGGCGATGTCCTCCTGCGCAAGCTGATCCATGGCCACAAGATACATCTCGACTTCTGGATGCGTCCATGCCCCTCAGAGGCACGGATCACACTGCGGCTCAGTAGTCGGAGTTAGCAACTTGGCCTCAGTAGAGGGCCGCGATAAAAGATAGTCACCCGGGGAGGTCACCGAGTGATCAAGGTGTCTGCCTGCGGCTGCGGTGGCGCGCTCGGAGGGACTCGAACCCCCAACTTTCTGATCCGTAGCAAGATTAGAGTCGTCGCACGGTATGGCCCGGCGTGCGCCTGGCGGGCCTCGTCAAGGCTGAGCCAGGCGCTGACGCCGGGCCCGGCTCCGCTGCGCGGCGCCGCTTGATCCTAAGAACGGATTAATTCGGCATCAAAGTACCGCGGTAGCTGGTGTCCTCCATCAGGTGATGCGCGACAGTCGTCCGTCAACTGATCTGCGACATCCGAGCGCGGCTCGTGACGTGAGAGTGCGTTCGTAACGCGCACCGGGGGCGCCGTCCGGATCGGAGCGGGGCGCCGATCCCGCCGGGGTTAGGCGGATCGGTTCTGTGCTAACTGGCCGGTGGCGAGCAGGGCGGTGATGATCTCGGGCAGATGATCGACGATGGAGTTGTGGCCTTCGCCCTCGAGGGTTCGCAGTTCGGCATGGGGGAGGTGGCCTTTGAGCCACTCAGCGTGAAATGGGGGCACGTGCTGGTCTTCTGTGCCCTGCCAGATGGTGACTTGGCGGATGCTGGCCAAGGGGAAACCCCAGTCACGCAAGGTTGCCAGGCAATCGTCAGCGGCTCCGTGGCTCCCTGACGCGCCGCCTGCTCTGATGAACGAGGCGACCCACTCCGCATATCCCCGGGAGACGAACCGACGGTCCGCATCGCTGTTGGCTTCTGCAGCGATGTTCTCGGCCTTGGCGTTTGCGAGCTGGGCGACAAAGGCATCAACCGCCTGCCGGAACCCCTCGATGTCACCCGCAAAGGCGAGCTGGTTGTCTACGTCGGCCTCATACCACGCCCGCACCGGGCTCGAGATTTCAGCCTCAGCGTACGGCGCTATCCCGGCGATAACCCCGGTCGCCAGGCAACGATCGGCCAGCAGAGCATCGCAGGCCAGCGCGTAAGGGCCGCCCCCTGACCAGCCCAGATTGAGGAACTGATCAGCACCCAACGCGTCCAGGATGGCTGCGGTATCCCCAGCCGCATCAGCGACAGTGCGCCCCGGTTGAGGCGTGGAGCGACCGTAGCCTGGCCGGGCGTAAAGCACAGTGCGGAGTCCCATCGGTGCCGGATCGAGTCCAGCCGGAAGCGGTACCAGGCCAACTGGGGTGCCGGTGTGGAACACCAAGACTGTTCCGTCTGGGGGACCAGACACCAAGGCTTCAAGCAACCGGCCGTCACCGGTGTAGATGTTTACACTCTCGGCTGCGCCCATGGGATTCTCCCCTCTCAACCTGGCATGCCCCGCATGTACGACCTCGCCTCCGGTCCGAACTCATCGCCAGTGAACGCGGACGTTGGTGGCAGCACGCCGTCGTGCTGGCGGACAGCTGTCAGCCGCTCATCGTGCAAGGCGTCGAGGATGCGGATGGCATAGGCTTCCTCGGTCATCTGGGTGATGTCTGCTTCGGTGGCCCAGCGGAAGGCGGTCACTTCGTCCGTGGTGCTCAGTTCGCCTCCGGTGATCTTGCATCGGGAGACGAGGGCGATGATGCCGCGCCGCATGTTCTTGTAGATGCCGGTGAGAGTGATGGGCTCGATGTCGAGGGTGTCCGTTCATGTGGTGGCGGCCCGTCTGGGGCACGCCGATCCGTCGATCACGCTGCGGGTCTACAGGATCAGCCGTCCTCGTTGTCAACGTCGTCGTCTTCCCAGGCTTCGATGCCTTCTCTGACCGCCAGCGCGGCGATCACGAGGGCGGCAGCCGGGTCAGCCCACCACCAGCCAAGACTGGCGTTCAGTCCGACTCCCAGCAGGGCGGCGCCCGATGTGAAGGCGCAGAACGCGCTTTGGGCAGCGTCGGCGATGAGGGTGCGGTTGCCCAAAGCCCACCCGGTGCGCTGCTTGGCGAGCGCTAGGAGCGGCATGACCAGCAACGCGGCGGCCGTGACGATGATCCCGGGAACGGATGCCTCTGGTCTTGCCTGTGCGATCAGGTCATGAATGCTGTCGGCCAGGAGGTATGCGGCAAGCACGAAGAAGGTGACGCCGATCAGGCGCACGGCGCGGGTTTCCCGCTCTGCGCTGGCTCCGCGGAGCCGCCAGACAACGATGGCTGCAGCGGCGAACTCGATCACTGAGTCCAGGCCGAAGGCGACCAGGGCGATCGAAGAGGCGATGACACCTGCGGTGATCGCGACCGCCGCCTCCACGGTCATCCAGGCCATGCTCGCGTACTCCAGCCAGAAACCGCGCCGCGTCAGCCTGGTGTGCTCGCCTGCCGTGCTCATCCGCTTCCCGGTGGTAGTGCCTCGATTCTGCCTGGTCCTCCTGATAGGTGCCGGGTCTTGCCGTGGTGATCTTTGCGCGGCAACAGAATGCCCGGCGCGGGAGGACGGCCCGGGCCAGTCGCGCTTAACGCGGGCACCGTGGGCGCGTTGCAGCGGGTACCGGCTGACTGCGGACCCAGAAGTCAGAGGTTCGTTCCTGCTGGTGATCCCACCGTCTGGCGCCGAGTGCTTCGAGGCGCTTTACTTCGGCTTCGACGTCATCGGCCTCTAGGTCGAGATGCATCCGTTCCTTCGAGGTCTTCTGATCCCCGGTCTTTTACAAGGGCGAAGAGGTCACCAAGTGATCAACGTGTCTACGTGCGGCGATGGTGGCGCGCTCGGAGGGACTCGAACCCCCAACCTTCTGATCCGTAGTCAGATGCTCTATCCGTTGAGCTACGAGCGCACTGGTGCCCCGCTAGTGTACGCGACCCGAACGCCCCTCGTTCCTGCCCGGCGTTCAGAGCGACCAGGCTGCCGGGCACGGTCGATCCGCGGGCCGGATCACGCGCAGGCTGACCCAGGCCGTGGCGACGCCGATCGCCACGCCAATGAGCGTGTCAAAGAACCGCAGGATGGGCTGCTCCCACCCGTCGCGAGAGCTGAAGTCCGCGACGATCACGACCACGGCCGTGGCGGTCTCGCCTACTCTGGCACCGGCATGTTCCGGCGTGCTGAGCGGGGGGATAGAGCCTCCACGGGCCGCTGACGAAGCTGCGGGAGGAAAGTTCGTATGGCCAGAACGCGA
>JASHUI010000341.1:0-3593 GCA_030040095.1 Streptosporangiaceae bacterium
GGGCAGCACCACGACAGGAGCGGTCAGCTTTCAGGTGCCCGACGGGGTGAAGGTAACGGACATCCAGTGGTCGCCGGGCAACGGATTCGGCGCCACGGTCCAGTGGGCCGACGGCACCTGACGAGCAATCGCGATGTGATCACTCGGCTCGCTGTCCGACGCGAAGAACGCTCAGGTAGCGGCGTACTGCCCGATCATCCATGCGCGTGCGGATGCGTTCGGCGATCGCATCAAGCAGGGGCTCTCGAACGTCGGCATCGAGCTTGCGGTACAGCGACTGGGAGCGGAGCAGATCGGCAAAGCCGGCACCGTCAAACCGCTGAACGGTCGTATACCACCGTGTGATCGTCGGGCCGAACAAGCCGCCAGGGTCACTGGCCAACCCCCAGCCCTCGCCGGTCCTGCGTACCTCCTCCTCCAGTGGAGGATGACCCCAGCCCGGGTCGCCAGGAGCAAACCGCTCGTGCAGATCGGCTGTCTGGGCGTACACCTCCGGCTCACCCGGCCGGCGGACGACGATGTGGGCGATCAGGGCCATCCAGCCTCCGGGACGGAGCACGTCATGCGCTCGTCGCCAGCCAGCAGACGGGTCAACCCAATGCCAGGACGAAGCGGCCACGAGGACATCGAAGCGCCGGCCGCGGTCATCCCATTCCTCGAACCTCGACAGCTCGACATCGACGTTCCGGAAGGCGGCCAGCCGCTGGCGAGCCACCGCCACCATCCCGGTGCCGGGCTCAACAGCGGTGACCGAGCATCCGAGGGCCGCCAGCGAGCGCGTCGCCTGCCCGGTGCCGCAGCCCACCTCGAGCACCGACGACCGTTCATCCATGCCAGTGATGGCAACGAGGTCGGCGAACAACTCGTCCGGGTAGGCTGGCCGGACTCGGTCGTAGAGTTCAGGCACCTCGTTGAACACCTGACTGAGGTCACCGCGACCTTCGCTCGCCATCGCACCATCTCTTCTGTCAAGGGCCGCAACTGCCGGTACCAGCCAGGCCGGATTGGCACGCCCAGCACGGGCGGCCGCAGGACGCTGCTGCACCCTATGAGGCCACGTACTCCGCGCACAAACTGTTTCTGATCCTGGTTGTTACTGATTGCTGGCTGGCTCTGGCATGCTGCATCCGTGACTTCCTCGCGCCGCCTCGTCAGCTCGGGCTCGCCTCTTGAACCTGAAGTCGGCTTCTCCCGCGCCGTGCGCTCAGGACCCTATATATGCGTCTCCGGTACCGCGCCGATCGCCGAGGGCGGCGGCACTGCAGCCCCCGGGGACGTCTACGCCCAATCGGTCCGCTGCCTCGATATCGCCGAACTGGCGCTGCGTGAGGCGGGCGCGTCACTCGCGGACGTGATCCGAACCCGGGTGATGCTGACCGACATCAGCCGATGGCGGGAGGCCGCCCGGGCGCATGCGGAGCGATTTGCCCAGGTGCGGCCGGCCTGCACCTTTGTCGAGGTGTCCCGCCTCGTCGACCCGGAATGGCTCGTGGAGCTCGAGATAGACGCGATCGTTCCGGACTAACCCCCCGCCCGCCGGGGCGGCCGGGCCTGTTCGGACAGAATGGCTGAGGCCCATGTTGCATCGGTGCCACCTGCTCGGCCCCGGGGGTTTGCGCGCGTGAAGACCCGCCGTCGGACCGGCCGCGGTCGGATGCGACGCCCATGGGCGGCGCTGGTCGTTACGTTGGCTATCGCCTTCGGCGTAACGTCGTGCGCCGGCGCCGCGCCGCCGTCGCGGCGGGTGCCTGCCCGCCTGGCCCCGCAAACCCGGCCGCCGTCGGCGGCGGCGACGGTGCTTTCCGGACCGCCGGACGTGGTGGCGGCCGCCGCGGCGCGCAGCTTTCTCGCTTCGGCCCCGGTGGTCGTCATGGCCGACCCGAGCCTTCCGGCTGCCCTGGCGGCGGCCGCTGCCGACGCCGTGCGTCTACACGCGCCGTTGCTGCTGACGGCCACCGGACGCGAGGCTGCGCTGGTCGGCCCGGCGCTGCAGGCCCAGATCCATGCCCTGGAGCCCCGCGCCGTGCTCGCCGTCGGGCTGGCCCGCACCGCGCTCGCGGTATGGCTGCCGGGGATCCATGTGGTCACAGACCCGGCGATGCTGCCTGTCACCAAGGCCCCTGTGCCTCTGGGCCAGGTGGCGCTGCTGGTGCGGCAGGGCAACGTCGGTGCAGGAACGGTGGCCGCGGTCACCACGGCGCGGGTGGTGGGTGCGCGGGTGATCAGCGTCAGCGGCGGCGACCCACAGGCCGACCCGGTTGCGATCGCCGCTCTGGCGGCGGCGCGGCCGCGGCAGGTCGTGGCGATCGGCGCTGGGTTCGGGCCGGCGGAGCAATTGGCGACTCGGGTCGCCGTCGCCGAGACCGGTACGCAGTTGCCCGGCGGCGGCCAGGTCCTGTTCCCTTTCCACCGCCTGGTCGCCCTCTACGGGCATCCCGGTACCCCTTCCCTGGGGGCTCTGGGTCAGCAGGGCCTGCGGGCCAGCATCGCTCGTGCCCGCAGCCTCGCCGCAATGTACCGGCCGCTCAGTACGGTGCCGGTGGTGCCCGCATTCGAGATCATCGCCACCGTCGCCGAAGCCTTTCCCGGGCCGGATGGCGACTACTCCTACCAGTCGCCCGTAGCGTTGCTGCGTCCTTGGGTCCGGCGGGCGATCGCGGCGGGGATGTACGTGATCCTGGACCTGCAGGCCGGGCGGGCCAGCCTGCTCGCCCAGGCCAAGGCATACCAGCCGTTGCTGAGGCTGCCCGACGTCGGGCTGGCCATTGACCCGGAGTGGAAGCTGCAGCCAGATCAGCTGCCGTTGCGGCAGATAGGCAGCGTCAGCATCGGGGAGGTCAATAGCGTCGTCCGGTGGCTCGCGGCCCTGACCGCCCGGTACCGGCTGCCGCAGAAGCTGCTGGTGCTGCACCAGTTCAGGCTGTCGATGATCAGCAACGAGCAACAGCTCGATACCAGCTACGGCAACCTGGCGATCGTCCTGCACATGGACGGGCAGGGCACCCCGGGAGACAAGGACCAGACCTGGGACGCGATAACCTCCGCCGCACCCCCCGGCGTGTTCTTCGGCTGGAAGAACTTCTTCGTCAAAGACCACCCGATGATGAGCCCGCAGCAGACCATGGCCAGGACCCCGCAGCCCGTCATGATCTCCTATCAATGACCGACAGGCTCACCGGCTCACGCTGATGCGCGGGGCAGTTCCCGCGGTCTGCCCGTCTGCTCCCGCACGGTTCCGAACCGACATTACGCCCCGGAGCGGGGTCCAGGCTAAGCCGAGAAGGTCCGGCCCGCCCCGGGACCCCCCGTTCAGTGCCCGGCGAAGAATTCGAGGTAGGCCTGCGCAAGGGCGGCCGGGTTCTCCAGCGCGATGTTGTGACCGGACTCGGGGATGACGGCGCCTCGGACGTCGGAGGCCACCTGTGCCAGCTGCCTGGATACCTGGTCCCCGAGATAGGCCTGCGCGCCGATGGCCAGGACCGGGCAGCTGATCGGGTCGGCGTAATGGGGGCGGTTCTGCTCGGCGTCGACCCGACGGGCGCGGTACATCTGCAGGATCGCCCTGGTCCCGCCCGGCTGCTCGACCGAACGCA
>JASHUI010000342.1:0-5919 GCA_030040095.1 Streptosporangiaceae bacterium
CGCGTCCGGCGCCAGGGTCAGCGCCAGCAGCCGGAACCCGGCCGCCCGCAGCCCGGCCAGGCCGTCCCGCCAGTCATCCATCCGGGCATAGGGAACGGCGAACACCGCGCCCATCGACACCCGTACCGACCGGCGGTACAGCGGATCGGCGCAGCGGGGCGCGAGGACCACCGCGTCAAAGCCCAGCGCGGCCACGCACCGGAAGATCGCGCCGACGTTGGTGTGGTCCACGATGTCCTCGAGCACGACCACCCGCCGCGCCGCGCCGACCACCTCGGCCACCGGCGGCAGCGGGCGCCGCTGCAGGGCGGCCAGGGCGCCCCGGTGCACCCGGTACCCGGTCACCCGCTCGGCCACCTCGGGCGAGACCAGGTACACCGGGCCGGGAAAGGACTCGGCCAGGTCGTCCAGGGCGGCCAGCCTGTCCCGGGTGACCAGCAGGGAGCGGACCGGGTAACCGGCCCCGATCGCGCGCCTGATCACCTTCTCGCCCTCGGCGACGAACAGGCCGTGCTCGGCCTCCAGGCTCCGGCGCAGGTGGACGTCGGTAAGCCGGACATAGTCGGCGAGCCGCGGATCGTCCGCGTCGCCGACCGGTACCAGGCTGCTCACCCTTCCTAGTCTGGCCGAGCCGGCCCGCGGGTTCCGCCCGTCGCCACCTCGGCTCCGGCCACGAAAACGGGCAAGTCAGGCGATCAGCCCAGACGTTCCGGTAGAGTCATGCTCGGTCCCGGACGGCCTCCTCCAGGACCCGGGCCGGCCCACCGCGACGAAACCAGTTGAGGGGTCCTGTGAACCAGCGCGCACGGCGGGGCCGGGTCAGCCGGCGAGGCCGCGAGCGACACGTCAAGGTGAGCCTGCTGCTCGCCATCGCGGTGGGGATCTCGGCGCTGGTCATGGGCACGCTCACCGCCCAGGCGGTCATGGCCCGAGCTCAGTGCAACAACCACCCGCTGGTGCTCAACGTGGCCGTGTCCGAGGACATCTCCCCGGCCATCCAGCGCGTCGGCCAGCTGTTCAACCGCCAGGACCACGTGGCGTCCGGGCGTTGCGTCGAGGCGCAGATCACGCCCGAGGAGCCGGCCTCCGTCGCCGCCGTGGTGGACGGCCAGGCGTCCAGCGGCGGCCTGCCCGCGATCGACGCCTGGATCCCCGACTCGAGCCTCTGGGTGGACGTGGCCCGGACCTTCGCGATCGGGGCGCAGCAGGTCCAGACCACCGGGATCACGGTGGCCAGGTCGCCCCTCATGCTCGTCATGCCGGCGGACGCGGCGGCCCAGATTCCCGCCTTCAACGACTCGGTCGGGTGGGACTTCCTGCTCCCGGCCGGAGCCGGCGGACCGGTGTCGGCCAAGCAGGTCCGGCTGAACCTGCCGGACCCCACCCAGAGCGCCGTGGGGCTGGCCACCCTGGTGGAGATGAAGCGGCTGCTCGGCACCGGCCCGGCCGCGCGGGCGGCGCTGACCGACTTCGTCCTCTCGGCCGAGTCCTCCAACCAGTTCGACGACCCCAACTCGCTGGCCGCCTTCAACTCCCTGGCCGACCCGCCCCTCGACGGCCACCCGGTGACCGTCACCACCGAGCAGGCGGTCCTCGGCTACGACGCCGACCACCCGAGCCAGCCGCTGGCCGCGCGGTACCCGTCCGGCGGGAGCCAAACGCAGCTGGGTGACCCGGAACTCGACTACCCCTACATCGTCACCTCGACCGAGCCGGCCGAGCAGCAGGCGGCCGCGGAGTTCGGGAAGACGCTGCAGCAGGGCTACACGGCGCAGCTGGTGCGCTACTACGGCTTCCGGTCGGCGGGCGGCGTCACCGGGACCCTGCCCGCCGGCTACGGACTGGCCCAGCAGCCGCTCCAGCTGGCCTCGCCGGCTACCCCCGGCGAGGCGCAGACCGTGCTGCAGACCTGGCGCAAGCTGCAGATCGGCTCCCGGGACCTCGCGGTGATGGATGTCTCGTCGTCCATGGGCACGCCCTCAGGGCTTGGCACCCTGAGCCTCGAGCAGCTGCTGACGCAGACCGCCCTGCTCGGGCTCGAACTGTTCCCTGACAGCGCGCAGATGGGCCTGTGGGAGTTCGCCGACAAACTGAACGGGAGCCTTCCCTACAAGGAACTGGTCCCGGTCGGCCCGCTACCGGGCGAGCTGGGACTGATCAGCCGTCGCGTGCAGATCCAGCAGGTGGACGAGTCGCTGCGACCGCTACCCAACGCCCCGGCCGAACTCAACCGGACGATCCTCGCCGCCTACCAGCAGATGGTCGCCAGCTACCAGCCGAACTACACCAACGCCGTCATCGTGCTCACCGCCGGAGTGGGCGGCGCCCCCGGCGACATTTCGAGCGCGACGCTGATCGCCAAGCTCAAGCAGCTGTTCAACCCGGGCAAGCCCGTCGAGCTGATCATCGTGATGCTCGGCGACAAGGGCAACTTCGCCTCGCTGGAGCAGATCGCCGCGGCGGGCGGCGGGCAGGCGTACTCGGTCACCGACCCGACCCAGGTCGGTCAGGTCTTCATCGAGGCGTTCTCCCGCCGGATCTGCCTGACCAACCAGTGCATGCCGTAAGGCCGCCGCGATTCTCCCCAGTTTCCGTATCGGTTTTTTGTAAACCGGGTAGCCGAGGCACGCGTCATCTGTTGTGAGGCCCGGCGAGAGCGGGGCGCCGGGCCTCACTCCAACTCCGGGGGATCTCGACTCAGTCGCCGTCGGCCAGACCTCTGTCAAGCAGCCGATGCGCCCGCTCGATCAGCACCGGCACGGCCGGCCCCTCCCGCTCGAAGCCCTCGCCGACGGTCTTGTGCTGCAGGAACCGGGCGTGGATGCCTTCCAGGACCACGGCCAGCTTGAAGCAGCCGAACGCCATGTAATAGCCGATGTCGGACAGGTCCCTGCCGGTTAGCTGCGCGTACCGGGCGGCCAGCTCGGCCCGGCTGAAGAATCCCGGCATCGACGTCACCGACGCGCCGACGTTGATGTCTTGCCACTGCGGATCGTCCGAATCTGCCCAGTAGATGAGGGTGAGGCCGAGGTCGGCGAGCGGATCGCCGAGCGTGGACATCTCCCAGTCCACGACCGCGGCCACGGCCGGATCCGGGCCCAGCGTGACCAGCATGTTGTCCAGCCGGAAATCGCCGTGGACCAGGGTGTGATCGCTGTGCCCCGGCAGGCCGGCGACGAGCCGCTGCACCAGACGGTCGTAGCCCGGCATCTCCCGGGTATTCGAGAGCTCCCATTGCCGCTGCCAGCGGGCCAGCTGGCGGGCCAGGTAACCCTCGGGCCGGCCGAACCCGGTCAGGCCCACTCCGGCGATGTCCACCCGGTGGATCGCCGAGAGCATCTCGGCGAGCCGCTCGGACAGCTGCCGCCCCTGCTCCGGCGTGAGCTGCTCGCCGTCCTCCCGGGTGCGCAGCACATGACCCTCCACGTACTCCATCAGGTAGAACGGCGCCCCGATCAGATCCGGGTCGGTGCAGTTGGCGATCGTGACCGGCACCGGGATATCGGTGTCGCGCAGCGCGGACAGCACCCGGTACTCCCTGGTCATGTCGTGGGCCGTCGGCAGCACGTGACCGAGCGGCGGCCGCCGCAGCACCAGGCGGGATCCGCCCAGGTCCAGGCGGTAGGTGAGGTTCGACCGGCCGCCCGCGATCAGCGTGATGCCCAGGTGCTCGCCGCCGGCGATGCCGTTGGCACTCAGCCACCGGGCCAGCGCGGAGGCATCAGGAATTCCGGGAACATCATCGACCGCCATGCCGGAGAAGATACCGCCCGCGACGGCCGGCACATCACCGGCCGGGGCGACGGCAGACGCCGCCGTGGCGTGGCGGTGGCCCGCCGGGGGTGGACTAATTCCCCGCGCTGACGTAGGCAGGTAGGCAGGGATCGGGAGCCGCCGGACGTTAAGGCTGCAACTGAGGGAGCGCAGTGAGTGATGCATGGATGCCCGGAGCCACGCGGATCCGGGGAACAACCGATGGCGGGCCGCTGAAGGGCGGCGCCCCCCGCGTCGTGTGGCAGACTCTCGGCGCCGATCCGCGCATCGTCTCGGCCGTGTCGGCCGCGCAGCGCCTCGACGAGCTCGGCCGGACCTGCCACCTGGTATGGAATCCGCTGCAGGGCGCGATCGCGCAGCTGATCCCGATCGTGCGCGCCGGGCGGCTGCTTGGCAGGCTCGAAGGGCTGAACCAGGCGCCGCCGCCGTGGCTGGACGCCGACCTGAGCCCGGTGCCGCCGGGCCGGGTCGCCGAGGCCAACGCGGAGGGACGGCTGTGCGTCCAGATCTGCGTCGTGGCCTTCGCCTGGCAGCCGTTCACCGTGTGGCCCCTTACCGGCCTGCGGCAGATCCTGGACTGGCTCGACACCTGGGGCATCCAGCCGCTCTGGCCGGCCGGCCCGCCGGCCCCATTCCCCGACGGGCTGACCACGCCCGGCATCCACCGGCTGTGGGCGCGGGGCGGCCACTTCGGCGCCTCGCAGGTACCCGACCTGCCCGCCGCCGGACCGGGAGCCATCGACGTCGAGCGGCTGACCGGACGGGCCGACGGATGCGGCGCCCGCAGGCCGGGGGCGCGCGCCGAGATCGGGGACCTAGACGAGTACTTCGGCGGCGACCAGGCCCCGGCCGCCGGGGCACTCAGCCCAGTCGGCTGATCCGCCGGCCCGGGCCGCCGGTACGTTATGCAGCATGAGCGCCGATCTCCCCCTGTCGACGACCGAAAGAACCACACTGCACCGGCTCCGTGAGCGAGGCCGGACCGACCGGGCCGAACTGTACGCGGTCCTGGACGCCGGGCTGGTCT
Source organism: Streptosporangiaceae bacterium (assembly GCA_030040095.1). Classification (GTDB taxonomy): domain Bacteria; phylum Actinomycetota; class Actinomycetes; order Streptosporangiales; family Streptosporangiaceae; genus JASHPR01. The sequence goes on from JASHUI010000342.1 coordinate 4,802, forward strand.
GCCACCTCGGCGTGATCGTGGACGGCTTCCCCGTGGTGCTGCCGACCGGCTACGGACGGGCCGGCGACACCCTGTACCTGCACGGATCGTCGGCCAACCGGGCCCTGCTGGCGGCGGACGGGCACGAGATATGCGTCACGGTCACCCACCTGGACGGCCTGGTGTGCGCCCGCTCGGTGTTCAACCACTCGATGAATTACCGCAGCGCGATGATCTTCGGCACCGCCCGGCTGGTCGTCGACGACGGGCAGCGGCTGGCCGCGCTGCGCGCCGTCACCGAGCAGCTCGTCCCGGGCCAGTGGGGATACGCCAGGCTGCCGACGCGCAAGGAACTCGCCGCGACCTCGGTGCTCGAGCTGTCGCTGGCCGAGGCGTCGGTCAAGGTGCGCACCGGGCCGCCCCATGACGAGCCGGAGGACTACGACGCCCCCATCTGGGCCGGGGTGGTGCCCGCCCGGCTGGTCTTCGGCGCGGCGGAGCCCGATCCTGAGCTCCGGTCCGGGATCGGCGTCCCGGAGCACATCAAGGCGCTGGCCGAGCGGGGGCGCGGCGCCTGACGCCGGCCCGCGCCGTGGCGCGCGGTTACCCGCGCCGTGGCGCCCGGTTATGGGTCGGCCTGACCTAGTCTTGTGGACATGAATGATCAGCTCGTCTGGATCGACTGCGAGATGACGGGGCTTGACCTTGCCCGCGATGCGCTGATCGAGATCGCCTGCATTGTCACCGACGGCCAGCTCGTCCCCGTCGACGACGGCGTCGATGTCGTCATCAAGCCACCCGCCGAGGCGCTGGACCAGATGGCCGAGATCGTCCGCGACATGCACACGGCGTCCGGGCTCCTCGGCGAGCTGAGCGCCGGGGTCACCCTGGCCGAGGCGCAGGAGCAGATCCTGGCCTACGTGCGCGAGCACGTTCAGGAGTCGCGCAAGGCGCCGCTCTGCGGCAACTCGATAGCCACCGACCGCACGTTCATCGCCCGTGACATGCCGGAACTCGACTCGTTCCTGCACTACCGGATGGTGGACGTCTCCAGCATCAAGGAGCTGGCCCGGCGGTGGTACCCGCGGGCCTACTTCGCCAGCCCGGAGAAGCACGGCGGCCACCGGGCGCTCGCCGAC
>JASHUI010000343.1:0-5952 GCA_030040095.1 Streptosporangiaceae bacterium
CAGTCACGCGGGCGGGGCCGGGGCGCTCGCGCCCGCTGCCGTCGCACGAGGCACGCTTGCTGTCCGGCTCAACCAGCTCGCAGCGGGCGGCTCGGGCGCCGATCCGGCGTGGCTCACGGCGACGGCAAGCGCGCTCAATGCAGGCCTGACACCGGAGTTCCCGGTGCTTGGCGGCATCGGGACCGGCGACCTGACCGCCCTGGCGGCGACCGCGCTCGCACTCATCGGCGAGCGGCCCTGGCGCGGCCCCGATGGCCCGGCGCAGCGTGCGCTGCTGCCCAGCGCGGTGGCCGACGCGGACGCGCTGGCCTTCCTTTCGTCCAATGCCATGACGCTGACGCAGGCGACGCTGGCTCACCAGGACCTCGCCGGGCTCCTCGACGCGGAGCTGCAGATCGCCGCGCTCAGCCATCTCGCCCTGTCCGGCTCCGCCCAGCCGTATGCCGAGCCGGTGCAGGCGGCGCGCCCGCACCCGGGCCAGGCCGCGGTGGCCCGGCGGCTGCGCGAGCTTCTCGGTCCTGACACCGCCCGGCTGGGGACGCGCGTCCAGGACAAATACGGGCTGCGTGCCCTGCCGCAAGTACACGGCCCGGCCGTTGAAGCGCTCGCCCACGTCGAGCACGTGCTGCGGGTGGAGCTGAACGCCGCGGCCGAGAACCCGCTGGTGGACGCCGTCGGCGGTCAGGCGCTGCACAACGGCAACTTCCACACCGCGTACCTGACCCTGGCCCTTGACGGCGCCCGGCTGGCCCTGACCGCGGATGCCGCGCTGTCGCAGGCCAGGCTCGCCGCGCTGGCCGACCCGGACCGGACCGGGCTGCGGCCGTTCCTGGCCGACGGCCCCGAGGGCAGTTCCGGGATCATGATCCTCGAATACACCGCCAGCGCGGCGCTCGCCGAGCTGCGGGGGCTCGCCTGGCCGGTCCTGCTCGGCACCGCGGTGCTGTCCAACGGAGCCGAGGAGCACGCCGCCTTCTCACCGCACGCGGCGCGCGCGGCAGCGGCCATGGTGCCGCCCCTGCGCACGGTGCTCGCCTGCGAGCTGGTGGCCGCGGTGCGTGCGCTCCGCCAGCGCCGCGGCGAGCCCACGAGCACGCCGCTGCGCGCCGTCTACGACCAGTGCCTGGTCGCCCTGCCCGACGATGACGAGGATCGCCCGCTCGACACCGACATCGCAGCCGCCGAGCAGGTCATCACCACGCTCACGGACAACAGAAAAGGCGGTACGAGCTGACCTCTGCCGCAGGCCATAGCGCTGATCTCGGCAACGACGTCGGGAAGGCCGGCACGACATGTCCGGCTGTCAGCAGAGCATTCCCTCGTGGCTGGGCGGGGCGGGGAGCTTGCGGAGCTCGTCGCGCAGCGATTCGAGCGATGCGACGTCGAGGCCGAGCAGCGCGTCGGGCGGGTCGTAGAACGATTGGCGCAGCCTGTCCCTGGTCTTGATCCCCAGCGGGGTGAGGACGACGGTCTTGACCCGCCGGTCGCTGGGCGGGGTCCGCCGTTCGACCAGGCCGCGTTCTTCGAGCCGGTCGACCAGCCAGGTCGCCATGGACGCATCGCAGCACAGGGTGCTGGCCATGGCCCGCATGGGCCGGGGCTCGTCCGGATCGAGAATGGACAGGGCGCGGAAGTGGGCGGGCGTGAGCCCGATCTCTTCCATGAGCCGCGCCTGGGCGCTGTGCCGGATGTTGGCCGCGGAAAAGTCCGCCATCAGCTTCCATACCTCGGCGGCGAGGGCCCGCTTGGAGGTGGCCGGGCGCGCAGGGCTCATAGTGGCCCTCATCGTATCCGGTACTCCGATACGCTCAACCCTTGAAGGCATCCGATACTTGTACTCATTCAATCATCTGTGTCATGGTGGGCGTCATGGGCGAGATCGCGGAGGGCGGCGATGTCAAGACTTCTGGTAATCGTCGGGAGCACGCGCCCCGCACGGGCGGCGGACCGCGTCGTGCCCTGGATCATGTCCCGGGCAGCCGCGCATGACGCCTTCGACGCCGAGCTCGCCGACCTCAGGGACTGGCCGCTGCCGATCTTCGCCGAACACGCGGGGACGATCGGCGATATCCGCGACCCGACGTACTCCGAGCCGATCGTCCGGGCGTGGAACGACAAGGTCAAACTGGCCGATGCCTTCATCGTCGTCACCCCGGAGTACAACCACAGCGTTCCGGGCGTCCTGAAGAACGCCATCGACAGCGTGTGGCTCTCGTTCGGGTTCCGGAACAAGCCGGTCGCGGCCGTGGGTTACAGCGGCGGCGTCGGGGGCGGGATCCGCGCCATCGAGCACCTGGTGCACGTGTTCGTCGAGGCCGAGGCCGTTCCGCTGCGCAACACCGTGGTGCTTCCCTTCGTGGCGGAGGCCTTCGGCGACGAAGGCGAGCCGGTCAGTCCCGAAACAGACATCCGCCTGCAGGTCATGCTCGATGACCTTGCCTGGTGGTCATCGGCGCTGGAAAAGGCCCGGGCCGGAGGGGAGCTGGTCCCCGGCTCATTCCGGGCCCGGGCGGCGCTGGCCGCCACACGGGCCTGAGTGTTGGAGCAATTCGTGAGCGTGTTCACCGACAAGGAAGTCGCCTACCTGAGAGCGCAGCGCATCGGCCGGCTGGCCACCGCCGACAGCGAGGGGCGGCCCCATGTCGTCCCGACCGCGTTCAACGTCGATGCCGAGAAGGGCGTGCTGGAGATCGGCGGCCGCAGCCTTCCAGACCGTGGCCAAAAACGCCGGTACCTGGCCCAGATCCAGGCGAACCCGTATGTGGCCTACGTCGTCGACCATGTGGTGACCGAGCCGTCGTGGACAGCTAGCGGCATCACGGTCCGTGGCCGGGCGGTGATCCACCCGGAAGGCGGTGAGCGGCTCGGCCCCGGCTTCGGGCCCATCTGGGTCGAGATCATCCCGGAATGGATCAGCGCGTGGGGAATCGACGCCGGCCCTATGCAGGGGTCTAACAGCCGGAAGGTCGCCTAGCACCAGCCCGGGCGGCGGTCGCAGGCCGCGGTCCGGAACTCGCGCGGAGGCCGGGTGGCGCCGCGGTGCTTGGCTTCATTGCACTGATCCCACGGGCATCGATCAGCAAGGAGGTCACATGGGTTTCGATACACCGGCCGGGACGCGCGGTGCCCGCCAGCCCCGCGCCGGGCTCATGATGCGGTGGGTCAACAAGACGGCGATGAACCGGATCCGCCGCAAGGGCGGCAAGGTGATGGGCTTCCACGCGCTGATCCTGACGACCGTCGGCGCCAGGACCGGAGCCCAGCGCACCACCCCGGTCGGCTGGTTTCCCGGCAAGGACGGCAGCTGGCTCGTCGTCGCGTCGGCGGCCGGGGCACCGCGGAACCCGGCGTGGTATCACAACATCGCCGCGCACCCCGGACAGGTCCAGATCGAGGTGGACGGCCGCACGATCCCGGTGACCGCCGAGCAGCTGCACGGAGCCGAGCGTGACCAGGCCTGGCAGCAGATCGCCGCGGCCGCGCCGCGCTTCGCGGCCTACCAGCGCAAGACCGACCGCGAGCTGCCGGTCATCCGCCTGGTGCCGCGATCCGGCTGAGCCCGGTCCGCTCGCGGCAAGGCCGGCCCGGCCCTTATGCGGGATCGGCGGGATCGCAGTTGGATGCGGCGGGTCCGTGCCAGGATGTGACGGTGCGTCGGCTGAACGGACAAGTCACGAGGTGTCGGATGAGCCGCCGGGTCGTCGCGGCCGCGGTCGCCGCGGTCTTGGTTGCCGGCTGCGCAGCCGCACCGACGGCCAGCGTGCACCGTGGCGTGCGGGAAAGCGCGCGGGAGGTGGCGCGAGCCAGCTCGGGAACGGCGCGAGCCACGATCGCAACGGCGCAGCCCGCGACGGCACCGGTCATGGCAACGGTCGTTCCCGGTGCGCCGAACTGTCCCCTGTTCCCGGCCAACAACGTGTGGAACACGAACATCTCCAAGCTGCCGGTGGACAGCCACAGTGCGGCGTGGCTGGCGAGCATGGATTCGTCGACGACCTACCTGCACCCTGACTTCGGCCCGAATCCGGGAGGCTATCCGTTCGGCATCCCGTTCACCGTGGTCAGCAGCGCGCAGCCGCTAGTCCATATCAGCTTCCTTTACGCAAGCCAGAGCGATAAGGGTCCTTATCCGTTCGGGCCAGATACGCCGATCGAGGGTGGCGCCCAAGCTGGCGGGGACCGTCACGCCATCATGGTGAACCCCAGTACCTGCACGCTGTATGAGCTGTGGGACGCGCATTACTCGGCGAACGGCTCGACGGCGGGCTCCGGCGCCATCTGGCACCTGCGGTCCAACCGGCTGCGTCCGGCTGACTGGACGTCGGCTGACGCGGCGGGGCTGCCCATTCTGCCCGGCCTGCTGAACTTCGCCCAGGTCCAGGCGGCGGTGCGGACGGGGAAGCCGATCACGCACGCGATCAGGTTCACCGCGCAGGTCACCCAGGCGGCTTTCCTGTGGCCGGCCCGCCACGACGCGAGCTCTGACACGAGCCCGGACGTGCCGCCTATGGGCGCCCGGTTCCGGCTGAGGCCAGGCTTTGATGTCGCGCGGTTCTGCCAGAACTCCGAGCCGTACTGTCGTGACGCCAAGGCGATCTTGGTAGAGATGAAGAACTACGGCCTGATCCTCGCCGACAACGGGAGCAACTGGTACTTCCAGGGCAGCGCGTTCCCGCAATGGCCAAACGCCCTGGTGTCTTTGCTCAAGGGGATACCGGCGCGGGCTTTCCAGGCTGTCGATGAGTCCTGCCTGATGGTAAGGCCGAACTCCGGAGCGGCGAGCGCGAAGCCGGGCTGCCCGATCGGCTGACGCCCGTGAACGCTCCGTCGAGCGGCTAACCGGGGGCGTGATCGGCCGCCGGAACCCGCGCCAAGAACGCGCCATGGATCAGGCTGGTGATCGTCCGCGCCGCGAGCAGCGCGTACCCGGCGGTGAGGATCCCGACCAGGGCGTACCCGAGGGCGGTGCCGTCGCGCACGTGCTCGGCCGCCAGCCAGTGGACGCCGTAGGTGACGGCAGCGGCGAACGGGAACGAGAAAGCCCAGAAGCCCGGACCAAACTGAGCCCGCCTGTACAACGGGATCAGTCTCAACTGGACCAGCACCATCAGGATTGAGAAACCGCCCAGGACGGCCTCTGCCGTGTCCACCTTGCCGCCATTGATGGCGAACCAGGAACTACCAGCGACCACTGGTGGCGCGAGCTCGATCGCGATGGTCGGCAGTAGCGGCGGCGGCAAGGATGGCACGACGTACAGCCGCAGCGAGATGATCGGCCCGAGCACTGCGAAGGAAGTGATGCCCAGGCCGAACAACACGCGGGACAGGGTAGTGAAACCCAGGTCGGCACTCGCGCCCCCGGCCAGCAGGCCTCCAGCGGCCGTGGGCAGGTAGTAGCCGGGATGCCAGAGCCGGATGGCGCCGTCGCCGATGATCCAATCCCCCGTGATCCAGGCACCGACAAGTACCACCAGAACGGCGCTGCACCCGAATATGACCTCTCCCGCGCCTCTGGCCTGTTCAGCCAGCCGGACACCCAGCAGCATGGGCACGATAACGATCAGTGCGGTGAACGGCCCGAAGGTCGGATCGGACAGCTCGGTTCTCCAGCGACGCTGCGCGGCGACGTTCGTCAGGTAGGCGGCCAGGGTGACCAGCCAGGTTACGGCCGCGACGATCCAGAGCACGTTCCCCGGCCAGTCCGAAGCGCCGGCCAGCTGCGTCGCCGTTGACCATGCCTGCGCCAGCCCAGCCAACCCGAAGGCGACAGCGAAGAGATTCGCCGTCAGGTGGAGCGCTGTGCCCTGATCGGCCCCTTCATCCGGGCGTCGCATCGGGTCCCCTCGTCTGAAGAACGGCCGACCCCGGCAGCGGTCCAGGACGAAGGTGTGCCCTCCGCCAGCGCCACGTCTGCGAGGTCACATCGAGGGTAGGTGCGCGGCGCGGCTCAGG
>JASHUI010000344.1:0-5859 GCA_030040095.1 Streptosporangiaceae bacterium
CCGTCGCCGGGCGACAGGCCGCGCAGGTCGATGCCGGCCAGCTCGGGCGTGGCCGGCTCGTGCACGATCTGCACGGCCGCGGCCAGCAACGGCACGTACACGAACCCGGTGCGCAGGATCTCGTGACGGGCGATCACCCGGCCGAGCGCGGCCTGGATCTGGCCGGCCGACCGCCCGGCGGGCACCGCGGCGACGCACTGGACCCAGCGCGCCGCGCCGTGGCCGGGCTCGGTCCACAGCCCGGCCTGCTCGGGCGACAGCCGGAACCCGGTGCTCTCCGCGGTCATGCGGGCTCGACCTGATCGAGGTACACCGGGGCTCCCATCGAGACCAGCACCCGGCGGGAGCCGGTGAACGGCCGGCGGCCGTGCAGCGTCATCGTGTTGTCGATGACCAGGACGTCGCCCGCCTCCCAGGCGAAGGCGACCGCGGTGTCCCTGGCGGCGGCGCGCACCTGCGCCAGGTCGGACGGGTCGATCGGCGTTCCGTCCCCGTATTCGGCGTTCAGCGGCAGCTCGGCCTGGCCGGCCGTGGCCGTGATCGCCTGGTCGAGCTCGGCGCCGAGGTTCGACGGGTGCCACTGGTCGGCCTGGTTGAACCAGACCGGCTCGCCGGTCTTGGGATGGCGGACCGCGGCCGGCCGGACCTGGCTGGTCCGCAGCCACCCGTCGTCGAGCCAGGTGAAGTCGATGCCGCCGGCCGCGCAGTACTCCTCGACCGCGTGGCGGTCGGCCGTCTCGAAGACCGTCGGCCAGGACAGCCCGGGTCCGTGGCCGGCGTGCATCGTGCGCACGTACCGCACCCCGGCCCGGCGGAACCGCCCGGCCACCTCCCTCGGCAGCCGCTCCAGCAGGCGGCGGCCGTCCGCGATCGGCGTCTCGCCGCCGGTCTCGGGCGGCGACATGCAGAAGAAGAACAGCTTGCCCGGCCATTTGTGGGCGTAGGACAGCTCGTTGTGCAGGGAGATGGGGAACTGCGGCGGGTACTCCGTCGAGGTGTACACCTTCTCGGTGAGCATGGTGCGCGGAGACGACCCCTCGACGTAGTTGAGCAGGTCGTCGGTGAACGCCCGGGCCACCCGCTCGAACTGGCCCGCCGACGAGACGCCGAATCCGCGCAGGAGCACGGCTCCGTGGGCCAGCAGCCAGCGCTCCACCTGATCGCGGCTGGCCCTGATCCACTCGGGAAGGTCGAGCGCGGTCCGCGGGCGCACCACCCAGGGAGCCGGCTGTCCGTCGGCGAAGGGCCCGCAGGACACCAGGCCGGCCGGGTCGACCGACACCGGCCTGCGGCGCGCCGCGGACGGCGGGCCGGGCCGCCGCGGGCCCGCGGGATCACCATGGTTCATCGGCAAACCCCCTCAGCGTCGACAGGAAGTCATCCGCCAGCGCGGCCACCGATTCCCCGCTGACCCGGCCGGTCTCGTACGCCATGCGTCCGAGCAGGGTCCGGCCGGTTCGCTCGAGGTACAGGGTCAGCCCGCTCTTGGCCGGCTGCGATGGCGGGAGGTCATCGAGCATCTCGGCCCGCACGTCGCGCAGGCGCAGCGCGGCCGGCTCGGCCACGAAGTTCAGCACGACGTCGAACAGCGGCGCCCCGGCGCCGGGCAGGCCGGCCTGGGCCCTGGCCGTCCGGACCGCGTCCGTCACCTTCTCGTAGGGGACGTACTGCATCGCGTAGCACGGCCGCACGGCGCGATCGGCGCGTTCGGCCAGTTCCCGCGGGCCCGGCGCGCCGCTCAGGTCGACGCGCACCGCGGCGGGGTTGATGAAGCAGCCAATCATCTGCTCCAGCTCGAGCCGCTCGCGGTTGGCGAACGGCACGCCGATCACGACCTCGTCCCGGCCCGCGTGCCTGCCGAGCGCCGCGGCGAACCCGGCGAGGCACACCACGAACATCGTCACCGACCGGTGCTGGCACCAGTCCGCCAGCCGGCCGGTCAGCCCCTCCGGAACGGCGAACCGGTGCCAGCCCACCGGCGCCTGGCCGGCGCCGGTGGCCGACCCGGGCCGGGCGGGCAGGGCGGGCAGGGCGGCCGCCGGGGCGGCGAGGAGCCGCTCCCGCCAGTAGTCCAGCCCGGCGCCGAGGCGGTAGGCCAGCATCCGCCGTTCCCACACGGCGTAGTCGGCGTACTGCACCGGCAGCGCGGGCAGCGGGCATGGCTTCCCGTCCAGCGCCGCCTCGTAGAGCGCGGACAGCTCGCGGTAAAGGACATTGAACGCCCAGTCGTCGGCGACGATGTGGTGCGCGACGACGGAGAACAGGCTGTCGGTGTCGGTCAGCCTGATCACCCGCGCCCGCAGCAGCGGCAGCCGGCCCAGATCGAACGGCTGGCCGCGGTCCTTGGCGATGAGCTCCCCGGCCACCCGCTCCCGGGCCGGCCCGGGCATGTCCCGCAGGTCCGCCACGGGAAGCGAGAACGGGCCGGGCGGCGCGATGTCCTGTTCCGGCTGGCCGTCCACCGTGAGGTAGCGGGTACGCAGGATCTCGTGCCGCTCGATGACGGCGGCCAGCGCGCGCTCGAGCGAGCCGACATCCAGCGGGCCGGCCAGGCGCAACGTGTCGCAGATGTTGTACGCCGTGCTCGCCGGGTCGACCATCTGCAGGAACCAGTGCCTGAGCTGGGCCGAGGACAACGGCGGGGGGCCGTCGCGAGGGGTCGCCACCAGCGGGGCCTGCTCGCGGGCCGCGGCCGCCGCCCGCTCGTCAGCCACGGAGGTGGCCAGCAGGGCGGCGGTCGGCTCGTCGAACAGCCGCTGAAGGCCGAGATCCACGCCAAAGGCCTGCCTGATCCGGTGTATCAGGCGGATCGCGGCCAGGGAATCGCCCCCCAGCTCCCAGAACTCGTCATGGATGCCCACCTCGCCCGCGCCGAGCACCTCGCCGAGCAGCCGGCAGATCTGTTGCTCGACCGGGTTGCGCGGCGGGGCATACGGCTGGCTCAGGTGGGCCCGCCCGCCCGCCAGGGCCGGAAGGCCGCGGCGGTCCAGCTTGCCGCTCGGCAGCACGGGCAGCTCCGGCAGGAACCGGAAGGCCGCCGGGATGAGCGCCGACGGCAGGCGCTGCGCCAGGAACTCTCGCAGCTGGGCCGGGCGCAGCGGCGCGCCGTCCCGCGGGACCACGTATGCCACGAGCCGGGAAGAGGTTCCCTCGCCGTCGGGGGCGCCGCCGCGGTGCGAGCGGAGCGCGCGAGCGAACTCGGCCCTGTGCTCCGGAGGCAGCGCGGCGATGCGGTCGAGCCAGCGGGCGATCCTCACGGCCGCGGCGCTTTCCACGCTCGTTATCCCCCGGCGGGCTGCTCGGCGTCTTCCATGGCCCGGCGCAGGCTCAACGGACGCATGTCGGTCCAGAGCTCGCCGATGCGGTCCAGGCAGTCCTGCTTGAGGCCCGGCTCTCCGACCACATGCCATCCCAGCGGCGGCTCGCGGTCGGCGAACCAGATCGAATATTGCTCCTCGTCATTGATCACGATGTGGTACAGACGGTCATCGTCATCCTGATCGGCCATTCCACCCGCCTCTCCGGTGCCGGCCTGATTGCCCCGACGCGTTCGGCGGCCGGGCATGCCGTCTAGCCCGCCGCAAGCCTCGACGCGGATGCACTCTACTGGCGCGACCCTCGGCCCGGAAGAGCGATACGGCGGCACCCGCGTGGTTATGGCCGGGTAACACCCGGCTTGTAGACTCGTAACGCCGCTATGTGCGCATGCCTGGCATACCTTCGCGATCCGGCCAGTGTCGGAACAATTCAAGAAAGGCACGAGATAGCCGATGACCGTGCAGCAGGAGCAGCAGGAGACGTTCAGCTTTCAGGCCGAGGTCGTCCAGATCCTGGACCTGATGATCAACTCGCTCTACAGCAATAAAGAAATATTCCTGCGTGAGCTGATCTCGAACGCGTCCGACGCCATTGACCGGCTGCGCATGGAATTGATGACCGGGTCCTCGCAGCCCGAAGACGAGGATCCGCTGCAGATCAAGGTCAATTACGACGCCGACGCCCGCACGATCACCGTATCGGACAACGGCATCGGCATGAGCCGGACGGAAGTCATCGACCATATCGGCACCATCGCCAAGTCCGGTACCAAGGAGTTCCTGCACGCCCTGACCGGCGACCAGCGCAAGGACGCGACCCTGATCGGCGAATTCGGCGTCGGCTTCTACTCCGCGTTCATCGTGTCGGAACGGGTCACCCTGACCACGCGGCGGATCGGCCTGCCCGTCAGCGAGGGCGTCCGGTGGGAGTCTGACGGCCGGGGCGAGTACACGCTGGAGCAGGCCGACCTGCCCGACCGTGGCACCACGATCGTGCTGCGGCTGCGCGAGGGCGAGGACGACCTGCTGAACGGGTACCGGCTGCGAGCGATCATCCAGAAGTACTCCGACCACATCAGCCTGCCGATCGTGATGCCGGGGGAAAAGGCGGAAGAGGGGCCGGAGGCGGGCAAGCCGGCCGAGGAGACCACCGTCAACCAGGCGTCGGCGCTGTGGACCCGGCCCAAGAGCGTGATCAGCGAGCAGGACTACAACGACTTCTACCGGCACATCGCCAGCGACTTCACCGACCCCATGGCCTACCTGCACAGCAAGATCGAGGGCACCTACGAGTACACGCTGCTGTTGTTCATACCGTCGCACGCGCCGTATGACCTGTGGCTGCCCCAGTCCCGCCAGGGCGTCAAGCTTCACGTCCGGCGGGTCTTCATCATGGAGGACACCGGGCAGCTGATGCCCAAGTACCTGCGGTTCATCCGCGGCGTGATCGACTCGAGCGACCTGCCGCTGAACGTCTCCAGGGAAATCCTGCAGAGCAGCCGGGTGGTCGACAACATCCGCTCGAACGCGGTGAAGAAGGTGCTGAAGCTGCTCGCGGACATCGCCGACAACGAGCCAGCAAAGTACGCCACCTTCTGGAAGGAGTTCGGCGCGGTCCTCAAGGAGGGCATAGCCGACGACTACTCCAACCGTCAGGAGATCGCGCGGCTGCTTCGCTTCAACACCACCAAGTCGAGCACCCAGGAGGCGGACGTCTCGCTGAGCGACTACGTGGCGCGCATGGCCGAGAGCCAGGACAAGATCTACTACCTGCTCGCGCCCACCGCGGCCGCGGCCAACACCAGTCCTCATCTGGAGGCGTTCCGCAAGAAGGGCATCGAGGTGATGCTTCTGGGCGAGGCGGTCGACAACTGGGTGGTCAGCAGCCTGCAGGATTTCGACGGCAAGCGGCTCCAGTCGGTGGCCCAGGGCGTTCCCGACTTCGGCACGCTGGAAGACGAGGCCGAGAAGGAAGCCAAGGAAAAGGCCAGCACCGAGTACGCCGACGTGCTCATCCACCTGAAGGCGATCCTGGGAGACAAGGTCTGGGACGTGCGGGTGTCCAGCCGGCTCACCACCTCCCCGGCCTGCATCGTGGCCAACGAGCCGGAGACCGACGTCAACCTGGCCCAGCGGATGCGCGGCTCGGGCCTGCCCAGGCAGCCGGTGCTGGAGCTCAACCCCAAGCACCCCCTGGTGGACCGGCTGCGGCACGAGGACAACGGCCCGCGCCTGGCCGAGTGGGCCCACGTCCTGTACAACCAGGCCGTTCTGACGCTCGGCGCCCGGGTCGACGACCCGGCGGCGTTCGTCCGCCGACTGAACGACCTGCTCGTCGCGCTCACCAGGCCCGCGCCGGCAACGGCCGAGGAAACGGACGACGAGCCCGTGGCCGACGGCCAGGCCACCGATGCCGTACGGGCCCCCGACGTCGACGAGGCTTCTGCCCCCGCCAAGGCTTCTGCCCCCGCCAAGGCCTCAGCCGCCGCCAAGGCCTCAGCCCCGGCCAAGGCCTCAGCCCCCCGCAAGGCCTCAGCCGCCG
>JASHUI010000345.1:0-4669 GCA_030040095.1 Streptosporangiaceae bacterium
TGCCGCCAGATACGCGAGCGATCCTCGGTGGCGGTCATCGTGGTCTCGGCCCGTGGCGGCGAGCGGGACAAGGTGACGGCGCTCAACGTGGGCGCCGACGACTACATGACCAAGCCGTTCAGCATCGAGGAACTGCTGGCCCGGATCAGCGCCACGCTGCGCCGCACCCGTCCGGCCCCGGCCCCCGAGGCTGAGCCGGCCGTCATCAGCATCGGCGGGCTGGTGATCGACCTGGCCAGCCAGCAGGTCACCAGCGGCGGGCAGCCGGTGCACCTGACCCCGACGGAGTTCGCGCTGCTGCGCGAGCTAGCCACCAACCGGGGCAAGCTGCTCACGCACGCCCACCTGCTGCGCCGGGTGTGGGGCCACGGCTACGAGACCCAGACCGAGTATGTGCGGGTATACGTCCGGCGGCTGCGGGCCAAGCTGGAAGCGGCGGGCGCGACGCCGCTCATCCTGACCCAGCCCCGCGCCGGATATCGAATCGCCGCGGAATAGCGCGGCCGGTCAAGTCACTAAACCGAGATGTTCATCAATTCGCGACTCGACTGTTATCGTTTCGGGACTTCTCTGTGGACAAGGTCCTGTTCTGGGTCCGTCCACCGGCCACGTTAACATTATTTTAACGTCGGGATCGAGATGTTTATGGCCACGTTCATTTTAGGAAGTCTACGGTTAACCTGACATCGCGCACCTGTGGTGACTCCAAAGCGGTCACATCCGTATCGTCCTATTTGTGTGCAGCACGTCTGGCCCTCACAAACGAGGTGGTTTCGTTGGTTTTCAGAGCCAAGAGAACAATCGCGCTCTCAGCGGTGGCCGCGTGCGCGGCCCTGGTCGCGGCGGCCTGCGGCAGCAGCAGCTCGTCGACCACTCCAAGCAAGCCCAGTACGTCGAGTGTGCCGCAGCTCTCCTACACGTCGTTCAACCTGAGCTTCTCGGCGATGGCCAAGCTCAAGCCCCTGGCCGCGCGGGGCAAGGGGAACGTGGCAGTGATCCTGCCCGACACCGTGTCGTCGACCCGGTACGTGGAGTTCGACGCCCCGTACCTGAAGGAGGCCCTGAGTGACGCCGGCCTCTCGTCGTCGCAGATAGTCATCCAGAACGCGCTGGGCAGCGACGCCACCCAGTACGCCGATGCCCAGGCGGACATCACCAAGGGCGCGACCGTGCTGGCGGTGGACCCGCTCGACTCCGGCGTGGGCGCGAAGATCGAGGCCTACGCCAAGGACCACGGCGTGCCGGTGATCGATTACGACCGGCTCACCCTCGGCGGCACCCGCAAGTACTACGTCAGCTTCAACAACGTCTACGTCGGCACCCTGCTCGGCCAGGGCCTGGTCAGCTGCATCTCGTCCTGGCATGTCAGCAAGCCACAGGTCATGGTCATGCACGGCGCCCCGACCGACAACAACGCCACGCTGTTCGCCGACGGCTACGACGCGGTGCTCGCGCCGTACTTCGCGAACAAGACCTACACCGACGTCGTCAACCCGGCCGGGACCTGGACTCCGAGCGTCGCCTTGTCGGAGTTCGAGGCCGCGTACACGGCGCACCCGAACGTCAACGCCGTGCTGATGCCCAACGACGAGAACGGCGCGCCGATCATCCACTACCTGCAGTCGCGCGGCATCAAGGCGATGACCTTCCCGGTGACCGGGCAGGACGCCACGCTGACCGGGCTGCAGAACGTCATTTCCGGCTACCAGTGCGGCACGGTGTACAAGCCGATCTACCTGGAGGCGCAGGCCACGGCAGCGCTGGCCATGTACCTGCGGGCGGGCCTGACGCCGCCGAAGACCCTGGTCAACGGCTACGTGAAGGACGTCACCACCGGTGTTGAGGTCCCGTCCATCCTGGAGACCCCGGAATGGGTGACGCCGAGCACCGTCCAGTCGACCGTCATCAAGGACGGCTTCGTGCCGGCCTCCCAGCTGTGCGCGGCCCCGTTCGCGTCAGACTGCACCAAGTACGGTATCTCCTAGTGAATAAGAACCCGCGTTACCCGGCCGGAGAGCGGCCGTGGTAGCGAACGGCTCCGATGACGGCACCCGGTCCGCTGCGGCGGGCCGGGTGCCGCCCGGGCCGGGCCAGCCCGACGGCGGTCCGGCTGAGGGAGACGGCGCGCCGTTGCTGCGGCTGCGGGGCGTCAGCAAGAACTTCGGGCCGGTGCAGGCCCTGATCGGGGTCGACCTGGACATCCCGGCGGGGCAGGTGACCGCCCTCGTCGGGGACAACGGCGCCGGCAAGTCCACGCTGATCAAGACCGTCGCGGGCATCTGGCAGCCAAGCAGCGGCGAAATCCTGTGGAACGGCCGGCCGGTGCACATTCACTCGCCGAGGGATGCCACCAATCTGGGCATCGCGGCCGTCTATCAGGACCTCGCGCTGTGTGACAACCTGGACATCGTGCAGAACATGCTCCTCGGTCACGAGATGGAGCACTTTGGCCTGCTCGATGAGGTCAGCATGGAGCTGACCGCCAAGCAGACGCTGGCGGACCTGAGGGTCACCACCGTCCGGTCCATCCGGCAGCCGGTCGGCTCGCTGTCCGGCGGGCAGCGGCAGGCGGTCGCGGTGGCCAAGGCAGTCATGCAGGAAGCCAAGCTCGTCATCATGGACGAGCCGACTGCCGCGCTCGGCGTCAGCCAGACCGAGCTCGTGCTTTCGCTCGTCACCCAGCTGGCCAGCACCGGTCACGCGGTCCTCGTCATCTCGCACAACCTGAACGACGTATTCCAAGTGGCGGACCGGATCGCGGTGCTCTACCTGGGCAGGCTGGTCGCGGTGGGGCCGGCCGCGGAGTTCGACAGACAGTCGGCCGTTGACCTCATGACCACCGGCGTGTCGGCCCGGCTGGGTAACGGCGGCCGAGGCGAGCGCACGGGTCCGTCCGGTCTTAGCAGTGGCTCGGAGGACTGAACATGTCGGCAGGGGATAGCGAGCGGCCCAGTGACCAACAGGCCGGCGAGGAGCAGTCCGGGTCGGTCGCGCTAGCGGCCGAGACCGAGGCCAGCCACCAAGTCGCCGCCGAAGTCGCGCTGACCAGCGCCCCGGACGTGCTGGCCGGGTCGCTGGGCGAGTACACGAGGATCTGGTTCAGGCGCGTCCGCAACGGTGAGAGCGGCGCGCTGCCGGTCGTCGTCGGCCTGATCGCCATCGGTGCCTATTTCCAGATCTCGCAGCACGCTTTCCTGTCCGCGGCGAACATCGCCAACCTGATGGCCCAGGCGGGCTGGATCATCGTCATTTCAATGGCGCAGGCGTTCGTCCTGCTGCTCGGCGAGATCGACCTCTCGGTCGGTTACAACGGCGCGGTGGGCGCGACCATCACGTTCTGGATGCTGGCCATCAGGAATCCGTTCCCGACCTGGGTAGCAATCCTGGCCGGCCTGGCCGTTTGCGGAGCGATCGCCGGTTTCGAGGCCCTGCTCATCGTGTGGCTGAGGATTCCCTCCTTCGTGGTCACGCTGGCCGGGAACCTTGGCCTGAGCGGGGTGCTGCTGTGGCTGTTCGAGCAGACCGGCAACGTGGGCCTCGGCGGGGTCATCAGCGATACCGGGTTCAAGAGCGGCTTCATCAACGACCTCGTGTTCGGCAATCTCCCGCCGACCGTCGGCTGGATCACGCTGGCCGCCGCCGTCGTACTCTCCGGAGTTTTCCTCATCACGCGGGACCGGCGTCGGCGGGCGCACGGCCTGGTAGCGCCACCGCTGAGCGTCACAATCCTCAAGCTCGTCGTGATGGCCGCGGTCGGAGTGGTCCTCGTCCTCGTGCTCAACGTCAACCGCAGCAAGGGCGTCACGCCGCTGCAGGGCGTGCCGTGGGTGGTGCCGATCGTGCTGGGGCTGCTCGTGGTCACCAGCGTGCTGCTTGGCCGCACCCGGTTCGGCCGCTACATGTACGCGGTCGGCGGTAACCCCGAGGCGGCCAGGCGGGCGGGCGTCAACCTCGGCCGGATCCGGGTGCTCGCGTTCATGTGCGGCGGGGTGCTGGCCGGGGTGATGGGCATCCTCTACGCCTCCAACCTCGGCTCGATCTCGAACGACTTCGAGGGCGGCCAGTATGTGCTGTACTCCGTGGCCGGAGCGGTGATCGGCGGCGTCAGCCTGTTCGGCGGCCGGGGCCGGATGCTGGGCGCGGTGCTGGGCGGGTTCGTCGTCGCCGTCATCTACAACGGTGTCGACCTGCTCGGGCTTGGCGCCGCGGCGCAGTACATCTGGACCGCCATCGTGCTGATTGCCGCGGTCACCCTGGACTCCGTGGCCCGGCGGAGCAGCACCACCCGCTGAGCGCCGGCCAGGCGACCGGGGCCTGGCCTGGCGCGCGCGGCCGGAATACGCCGTATGGCACACTGGTTACCCAGACAACGCGTGCTCCGGGGTCGGTGAAACTCCGAACCGGCGGTGATAGTCCGCGACCCGGCCGAGGCCATCGGCTGGCTGACCCGGTGGAATTCCGGGACCGACGGTAACAGTCCGGATGGGAGGAAGCACGTGCGCGGCCGGGGCCGGAAGCGGGCCGGCAGCTTGCGTCCGCGCATCCGCGCGATCCCCGGAGCCTGCGGCAGGCAGGTGGTCCGGAGGAGAACGAGGTGGATGCGGTGTTCACCGGAATCGTGGAAGAGCTGGGCGAGGTCGTTGCCCTCGAGCGGCTGGATGCTTCGGCG
>JASHUI010000346.1:0-13831 GCA_030040095.1 Streptosporangiaceae bacterium
GCCGGCCGCCTCGCCGATGACCGGCGTGTCGTCCGCCGCCGCGGTGCGCAGGCCCGCCCAGGTCCGCTGGACGTGCCGGATCACCAGCGTCGTGGCGGCGTGCACCCGGTCGATGGCCGCCGCGACATCGATATCGTCCGGCCGGGCGTCGCCCGGCGGCACCGGTGTCGCGTCGGACGGCGAGATGAGCAGGCGGCCCGACTCCGGCTTGAAGTAGAACGTCTCCGTCACGTCGGCGACCATGGGCCAGGCGGTCACCTCGGCGCCGGCCGGCGGGGCGACCGTGAACGCCGTGCGGCGCAGCGGGGTCAGCCCGACCGGGCGCACTCCGGCCAGCTCCGCCACCTCGTCGGCCCACGCCCCGCCCGCGTTGACCACGGCAGCGGCCGTGAATTCCCCGACGTCGGTGACCGCGTGCCAGCGGCCGCCGCGCCGGCCGAGGGCCAGCAGCCTGGCCGGATACACCACGCGACCGCCGCCGGCCCGGATCCCCCGCAGGAACCCCTGGTGCACCGCGTCAACGTCGATGTCCATCGCGGCGGGCTTGAGCATGGCCCGGCTGAACCACCCGGGCCGCAGCACCGGGCAGTGCCGCCGCGCCTCGCAGGCGTCCAGTTCGCGGACCGGAGTCGGGGCGGTCAGCCCCGCGGCCAGTACCTCGTCGAACTTCTCGTCCGCGCCTCGCGGGCACAGGGCCAGCACGCCGCGCCCGGTGACCAGGGGCGTGGTGAAACCCGGCGGCGGCGACAGGTAGAAGGGCCGGCTGGCCGCGGTGAGCGCGCGTACCACGCCGTTGCCGTAGTACTCCGAGAAAAGGGCCGCCGACCGGCTGGTCGAGTGGTAGCCGGGGACCTTCTCGCGTTCAAGGAGGGTGACGGTACCCGACGCGGAGAGGAAGTAGCCCGCGCTGGCCCCGGCGATGCCGCCACCGACCACCAGGAAATCGGACCGCACAGACTGGGAACCTAGCCGATCAAAGGCCGGCCCGCCAGGGTCAGCGGCGTCCGCCCTCCGTCACATGAATTAACAGGAGCCCCGGTAATTAACTGAAGGTCAGTATTTTCTCAGCAGTGACACCGCGAAATGAGGTCAAGAGGACCGGAAGACGACTAGTTCCGCCGGGCCACGTCGGGTTAAGATGCTCCCGGCCGTTCCCGCGACAAGGACTCAGCGTACTGATAAAAATGCGGGGAGTACCGGATGGCACTCAGCAATGGCTGGCGCATACTCTGGCGCCCGGCCGGCCGACATTATGAGTAACCCAACAATAGCCGGGAAAGCCGGCGTCCCTGGTGCCTGTAATCGCCGCAGAAGGCGGCACCGGGGCCCCGGCATTCAATGCTGACCGACCGGAGTGCAGATGACCAAGAAGCGCAGCCACGACGTCTACATCAACAGCATCGAGGCCCCTACCTACCAGAGCGCCTCGTACTACTTCGACGACGCGGACCACGTGAAGGCCGGGCTGCACGACCTGACCACCCCGGCCGGCCGGTACGGGCGTTACAGCAACCCGACCTGGTTAGAGGTCGAGCGCCGGGTCAGCGAGCTCACCGGCGCCGAAAGCTCGCTGCTGTTCGCGTCGGGCATGGCGGCCCACTTCACGACCTTCGTGACCCTGCTGAAGGCGGGTGACGAGGTGGTCCTGCCCGCCGAGTCGTACCGCCAGGTCAGGAACGTGTTCCACGTGATCCTGCCGAAGTTCGGGGTGACCGTGCACGAGATCTCGATCCGCGATCCCACGGCGTTCCTCGACGGCATCCGGGCCCTCGCGGGCCGGCTGCGGCTGGTGCACCTCGAGATGCCGTCCTCCCCGCACATGTACCTGATCGACGTGGCCGAGGTCCGCGAGATCGTCGGCCCGGACGTGATCATCACGCTGGACAGCTCGTTCTCGCCGCCGCCGAACTTCTACGCCCTGCAATGGGGGGTGGACCTGGCCCTGTTCAGCGCGACCAAGTACATGGGCGGCCACGGGGACATCGTGTCCGGGGTCCTCTCCGGCCGCCGGGACCTGATCGAGCAGATCCGCTGGTACCGCGACACCACCGGGCCGGTCGCCGACGGGAACGCCGCCTTCCTGCTCCGGCGCAGCCTGTACACGCTGCCGCTGAGAATGGAGCGCGTCAACGCCCTGGGCATGACCGTGGCCAGGTACCTGGAGGCCCATCCGGCCGTGCGCCGGATCTACTACACCGGCCTGGAGAGCCACCCGCACTTCAAGCTGGGCCAGACCTACCTCGCCGGGCACGGCGGCGTGATCACCTTCGAGCTCGGCCTGAGCGAGGGCGCCACGGCCGACGTGGTGGACCGGCTCAAGGTGCCCTACATGGCGTCGAACTTCGGCGCCCCGTACACCCTGGTCGAGCAGAGCACGTTCTTCACCTACTTCGAGTACGACGACGCCGGGCTGGAGAGCATCGGGGTCGACCGCAGCACGATCAGGCTCGCCCTCGGCTACATCAACGAGGCGGACGAGGTGATCGAGGACCTGGCCAACGCGCTCCCCGGGGGGTAAGCGACAACTAGGCGGCCGCGACCGTGGCCCCGGTGCGGTCCACGTCCAGCACCTGGACCTGCCACCCGGGGCCCGCCTGGCCCGCGATCGCGCGTACCGCCTCCGGGCCCGGATGTGCCCCGGCCACGGTGAGCGCGAGCACCGTGGGCCCGGCGCCGGACACGACGGCCGGGATCCCGGCCGCGCGCAGCCTGCCGACCATGTCGGCCGTGGCCGGCATCACCGCGGTCCGGTACGGCTGGTGCAGGAAATCCTCGGTGCCGGTCATCAGCAGGCCGGGGTCACAGGTCAGCGCGGCGACCAGCAGCGCCGAGCGCGCCGCGTTGGCCGCCGCGTCGGCGTGCGGCACCGCGAGCGGCAGCACCAGCCGCGCCTCGGCAGTGGCCAGGGGAACAGAAGGAACGCACACCACCGGGGTGAGCCCGGCCACGGGCGCCAGCCTGGCCACGTGCGGCCCGGTGGCCGACGTCCACGCGATCGTCAGGCCGCCGGCCAGGCACGCCGCCACGTTGTCTGGATGGCCCTCCAGCCGGGTCGCCAGGCCCAGCAGCGCGGCGTCGTCGGGGCGCTCGCCTCCCGAGGCGAGCGCCCGCGCGGCCAGCAGGCCCGCCACGATCGCGCCCGCCGAGGAGCCGAGCCCGTATCCCTGCGGGATCGCGTTGCGGCAGCGCAGCGCGATGCCGGGCGGCTGACCGTTCAGGATGCTGAACCCCGCCCGCATGGCCCGGACAATCAGATGATCTTCCCCGTCAGCCGCGGCACCCGCCCCCATGCCGGACACCTCGATCGTCAGCCCGCCCGGGATGATCCGCGCCTCGACCACGTCGTGCAGCGCGAGCGCCAGGCCGAGGGCGTCGAAGCCCGGGCCCAGGTTCGCGCTGGTCGCGGGGACGCGGACGGTCACCGGTCCTGCCGCCCAGCCGGCGCCCCCCGCTCGCCTGCCGGATGCCTCCGGCTCGCTCACCGGGCCCGGCCTCACGCCAGGCCGAGTTCGGCCGCGGCCGCGGCCGCGTCGGCCTGGACCGTCACCGGCGTCGGAGCGGCCGATACCGCCCAGTCCGGCTCCTTCAGGCCGTGGCCTGTGATCGTGCACACCACCCGGGATCCGGCCGCCACCTGGCCGTTCGCGCACGCCTGCAGCAGCCCGGCCACCCCGGCGGCCGAGGCCAGCTCGCCGAAGACGCCCTCCTGCCGGGCCAGCAGCAGGTACGCGCCCAGAATCTGCCGGTCGGTCACCGAGTCGATACGGCCGCCGGACTGGTCCCGGGCCGCCTCGGCCAGCGCCCAGGAGGCGGGGTGGCCGATCCGGATCGCGGTGGCGATGGTGGTCGGCGCCCGCACCGGGCGGCCCGTGACGATCGGCGCGGCGCCGCTGGCCTGGAACCCGAACATCCGGGGGACCTGGCTGGCCCGGCCCAGCGCCGCGTACTCGGTGTAGCCCTTCCAGTAGGCGGAGATGTTGCCGGCGTTGCCGACCGGCAGGCAGTGCACGTCCGGCGCGTCGCCCAGCGCGTCGACGACCTCGAACGCGGCGGTCTTCTGGCCCTCGAGCCGGTCCGGGTTCACCGAGTTGACCAGGGCCACCGGGTACTCGGCGGCGAGCTTGCGCACGAGTTCCAGGCAGTCGTCGAAGTTCCCGTCCACCTGCAGCAGCCGGGCGCCGTGCACCAGGGCCTGGGCCAGCTTGCCCAGGGCGATGTTGCCGCGCGGCACCAGCACGGCGCAGGTCAGGCCCGCCTTGGCCGCGTAGGCCGCGGCGCTCGCGCTGGTGTTGCCGGTCGACGCGCAGATCACCGCGGTGGCGCCACGGCCCATCGCCGCGCTGACCGCCACCGTCATCCCGCGGTCCTTGAACGACCCGGTCGGGTTGCCCGCCTCGACCTTGAGGTAGACCTCACAGCCCGTCATGGCCGACAGCGACGCCGCCGGGAGCAGCGGGGTGCCGCCCTCGCCCAGCGTGATCACGGGCGTGACCGCCGTCACCGGCAGCAGGTCCCGGTACTCGGCGATCACCCCCCGCCACTGCGCGGCCGCGACCGGGCCGGCAGCGCCCCTCTGACTCATCTTCCCGCCCGCCTCCGGCTCGCTCTGAGGCACCGTCTTCCCTCGTCGCTCGGTCGCACGCTTCCCTCGCCCTTCACTTCGCGGAACTCACTGCGCGAAGGGGTCGCGGGAGGGTCGCCCCCCCCGGGCCAGGCTCAGTCCAGAGGCCGGCGCGCCCCTCCGGCTCGCTCTTCGCTCGCCGAGAATAACCGGCTCAATAATTCTTCGTCCTCGTCCTCGCCCTCGACCCGGATCACGCTGTCCACGGCCCGCACGGCGTGCATCGCGGACAGGTCGGCCACGGTGGCGGCGAGCGCGGACTCGCGGGCCGTATGGGTGACGATCACCAGGTAGGCCTCGTCGCCCCGGCCCTCCTGGCGCACCGCCTTGATCGACACGCCGTGCCGGGCGAACGCCTCGGCGACCGGGGCCAGCACGCCCGCCCGGTCGGCCACGTCGAGCGCGACGTGATACCGGGTCAGGGCCTCGGACATGGGCAGCACCGGCAGCCCGGCGTAGCTCGGCGCGTCCGGGCCCCGGATCCCGGCGACCCGGTTGCGCGCGACCACGACCAGGTCGCCGAGCACGGCGCTGGCCGTTGGCCCCCCGCCGGCGCCCGCTCCGTAGAACATCAGCCGCCCGGCCGACTCGGCCTCGACGAACACCGCGTTGTAGACCCCCCGCACCGAGGCCAGCGGGTGCTCCCTGGGGATCATCGCCGGGTGGACCCTGGCCGAGATCCCGTCGTCGCACCGCTCGCAGATGGCGAGCAGCTTGACCACGCAGCCGACCTGGCGGGCCGCGGCGATGTCGGCCGCCGTCACCGCGGTGATCCCCTGCCGGTAGACGTCGCCGGCACTGACCCGGGTGTGGAAGGCCAGGCTGGCCAGGATCGCGGCCTTGGCCGCGGCATCGTAGCCGCCCACGTCGGCCGCCGGGTCGGCCTCGGCGTAGCCGAGGGCCTGCGCCTCCTTCAGCGCGTCGCCGAACTCCGCGCCGGAGCTGTCCATCCGGTCCAGGATGTAGTTCGTGGTCCCGTTGACGATGCCGAGCACCCGGCGCACGGCGTCGCCGGCCAGGGACTCGCGCAGCGGCCGCAGCAGCGGGATCGCCCCGGCCACCGCCGCCTCGTAGAACAGGTCGGCGCCGTGCTCGCGGGCGGCGGCGTGCATGGCCGCGCCGTCCGCGCCCAGCAGCGCCTTGTTCGCCGTCACCACGGACTTGCCGGCCTGCATGGCCGCCAGCAGCAGCGAGCGGGCAGGCTCGATGCCGCCGATCATCTCGACCACGATGTCGACGTCCGGGCGGGTGACCAGGCCCATGGCGTCGGTGGTGACCAGAGCGTCGGGAACCCCGGCGCTTCGCGCCCCCCGGGCCGGGTCCCGGACCGCCACGCCGGCGACCTGCAACGGAGCGCCGACGCGCGCGGCCAGGTCGCGGGCCTGCTCGCCGAGCAGCCGGAACACCTGTGAGCCCACCGCGCCGCAGCCGAGCAGCGCCACTCGCAGCGGAGAATCCCGCAGCGGCGTGCGATCAGCGCTTGGTTCCATCACGGGTCCCTTCCCGGCCGTTTCGCGTCCCGACAAGGCTATCTACCAGGGAGCGAGCGGGGTAACAAGCCGCCGTCTGCCGCTATGCCGCACCCCCCAGCGCGGTCCCGGGCCATCAGTTCCTCAGCTTGCGCAGGAGGCGGGCGAGGTCGGCGCGGTCGGTCTGGCTCAGCCGGCCGAAGACCCGCTCGGCCTCGCTGCCGCGGGCCTCCTGGATCGCGTCGAGAACGCTGGCGCCGTGCCCGGTCAGCTCGACCAGCGTGGCCCGGCGGTCACCGGGGTCGGGCCGCCGCCGGGCCAGGTCGCGCGATTCCAGGGCGTCGGTGACCTCGGTGGCCGAGCGCGCGGCGATGTGCAGATGGTCCGACAGTTCCGATAGGCGCAGCGTCCCGTGGTGCCTGAGCACACGCAGGGCCCGCAGCTGAGCGGGGGTGATGTCCCAGGGGGCCAGGCTCTCGCGGGACGCCTCGCGCAGCTGGCGCGCGACCGACCAGAAGGCATCCGGCAGCGTCTCCTCGTCGGCTGAGCCGGTCCGTTCCGCCGGGTCACGGTCTTCGGCCACGGGAATATGGTACCACCATCTGCCGTTGTAACCTCAAATTGAGGTAACCTCAATAAAGCTTCTACCAGGTCCGACGTGTCCAAGCGTCGCTCCACCCCGACAGAATCGAGTGCCTTTTGGCGTCACGGCAGACGAACACGGACATCGACAGGGGCCGGATTCACGGCCCGAGAACCGTCACAGCCGCGGAGAAGGCGCAGGCACGCCAGGTGTCGCTGCGCCGCATCGGCCGGCTGTTCATCCCCTACCGCTGGCAGCTGACCATCGTCACCGCGATCATCGCCGCCTCCTCCGTCGTCGGGCTGGCCTCCCCGTTCCTGCTCCGCGCGGTCATCGACACCGCGCTGCCGGCCAGGGACCTGCGGCTGCTGGCCTGGCTGGTGGCCGGCATGATCGCCGTGGCCGCCGTCACCTCCGTCCTCGGCGTGATCCAGACCTGGATCAGCACCAAGGTCGGCCAGCAGGTCATGCACGCGCTGCGCACCAGCGTCTTCGCCCACCTGCAGCGCCAGTCGATCGCGTTCTTCACCCAGACCCGCACCGGCGAGGTGCAGTCCCGCATCACCAACGACATCGGGGGCATGGAATCCGTGGTCACCTCGACCGCGACCTCCATCGCCTCCAACCTCACCACGGTGGTCGCCACCGCGGTCGCCATGGTGGCGCTGTCGTGGCGGCTGTCCCTCATCTCGCTGGTCGTGATGCCGCCCGCCGTCTACCTGACCCGCAAGGTCGCGGGCCTGCGCCGCGCCATCACCACGCAGCAGCAGCGCGAGCTGGCGGACCTCAACGTCACCATCGAGGAAGGGCTGTCGATCAGCGGCGTCCAGCTGGCCAAGACCATGGGCACCGGGCCGTCCCTGGCCCGGCGGTTCACCGACTCCTCGGCCCGCCTGATCGACCTGGAGCTGCGCTCCCAGCTGGCCGGGCGCTGGCGGATGGCCTCGGTCAGCATCATCTTCGCCGCGATCCCGGCGATCATCTACCTCTCCGCGGGCCTGCCCCTGGCCGGCGCGGCCATCAGCATCGGCACCCTTATCGCCTTCACGACCCTGCAGAACACCCTGTTCCGCCCGGTTACCGGGCTGCTCAACACGGGCGTCTCGGTGATCAGCTCGCTGGCCCTGTTCGCGCGGATCTTCGAATATCTCGACCTGCCCGTCGACGTCGACGACCCCGCCCGCCCGGTCGAGATCGACCCGGCCCGGGTCGCCGGGCACGTGCGGCTCGAGGACGTCAGCTTCGCCTATCCCGGCGCCGACCGCCCCGCGGTCTGCGGCATCGACCTGGACGTTCCGGCCGGCCGCACCCTGGCCCTCGTCGGCGAGACCGGCTCGGGCAAGACCACCCTCGCCTCGCTGATCGCCCGGCTGCACGACCCGGGCGGCGGCAGCGTCCGCATCGACGGCATCGACATCCGCGACATCAGGCTCGCCGACCTCGCCGCGATCGTGGGCGTGGTCAGCCAGGAGACCTACCTGCTGCACGCCACGGTGCGGGAGAACCTGCGCTACGCCAAGCCCGGGGCGACCGACGCCGAGATCGAGGACGCCGCTCGCGCGGCCCAGATCCACGACCTGATCGCCGGCCTGCCCGACGGCTACGACACCATCGTCGGCTCCCGCGGGCACCGTTTCTCCGGCGGCGAGAAGCAGCGCCTCGCCATCGCCAGGACCCTGCTGCGCGACCCGCGCGTGCTGGTGCTCGACGAGGCCACCAGCGCCCTGGACACCGAAACCGAGCGCGCCGTCCAGAAGGCGTTCGACACCCTGGCCCGGGGCCGCACCACCATCATCATCGCGCACCGCCTCTCGACCGTGCGCAACGCCGATCAGATCGTCGTGCTGGATCACGGCCGCATCGCCGAGGCGGGCACCCACGCCAGCCTCCTCGCCGACCAGGGCCGCTATGCCGAGCTCGCCGCGTAGGCCTGGCCGCGATCACCGTCCCGCGGCCGGCCTGCTGGATTCCACTGTCATCGGCCCCAGGGAGGCTTGCTGCTGATGACTTTTCTGCGGTAGGCGATGCTGGCCGCGCCGGCCAGGATCGCCGCTACGCCGAGCCCGAAGAGCAGGGAGTGCTGGAAGCCGGCCGTGCCGCCGCCGCCAGTGGCCGGGGCGGCGGTGGGGATCGGGCTCGGTGTGGCCGAAGGACCGGGCGTCGCGGTGGCCGACGGTGCGGCCGTGGGGGTGGGCGTCGGCCTGGCGCTAGCGCTCGGCGTGCTGACACTGGCCGTCCCGCTTGGCACGTTACCAGGTGTTGCCGACCCGGTTCCCCCGGGCGAAATTGCTGGCGGTGACGCTGCGGGCGGGGACCCAGAGCAGGCCGAAACCGCGGCGGAAGCGAACATGGCTAGAACGGCGAAGCCGACGGCGGCCAATCTCGCCCTCAGACCCGTCCCCATCACGGTTCTGCGCATCTTTGTGGCGCCGGCACAGACATGTAATGGCCTGTTCATCACTGGAATATCAGGCTACGCGGTCAGCGCGACCGGGGGAAGACGGCCGCCCGGCCCGGCTCGGGGCCGACGATTTCCTCGCACTCAGGCCCAGAGGTATCGTCTGGGGGAAGAACAGGGGGAAAGGTGATCTTTTCTCGCCTCTTGCCTGGGTCGGCTCTGCGCAACTGGCGGGTGGCCCAGCGACTGGTCGTCCTGGTGGCCATTCCGACGGTGCTGGGCCTGGCCCTCACCGGGCTGCGGATCACCGACGAGGTGCGCAGCGCGGACGCGTACGGCCAGGTCAGTGCGCTCGCCGTGCTGGGCCAGCAGGTTACCGGCTTAGCGCAGGCGATGCAGGATGAGCGAGCCGAAACGGCCGCGTTCATCACCGCCGGGCGCCCGGCTGCGGGCATTCCGGCCCTGCACCGCGGGTACCTCGTCACCGACGGATCGGCGGCCGCGGCACGTCGGCTGGTTCTCCGGCTTGGCGGCGGCTACTCGGCCCAGACGCGAGCCAGCGCGGCCACGGTCCTGGCCAGCATCGCCGAACTACCCGGCCTGCGCAAGCACGCGGTGCGGAGCCAGGCTCCCGCGCTGGCCGTGATCAACGCCTATTCCGCGGCGATAGCTGGCCTGTTCTCGGCCGACAACGGCATCGCCGACCTGAGCGGCAGCTCAGCGCTCGCCTCGAGCGTGCGCGCGCTCGACTCGCTGTCCAGGATGCAGGACCAGGCCGCGCAGCAGCAGGCCATCCTGGGCGTGGCGCTCGCCAAGGGTCGCTTCGGGCCGGGGATGCTCACCGCGCTGACCATCGCCCAGGCGCAGCAGGCCAGTGACCTCGTATCGTTCCGCGACTCGGCGACTCCCGAGGAGAGCTGGGCCCTCACGGATACTTTGGCCGGCCCGCTGGCCAGGCAAGCCCGGGCTGTCGAGGATCGGGCGACAGCGACCGGTAATGGCGCTTTGACCCTGGGACCTCGCGCCAGCCAGCAATGGCGGGCCGGGATGTCCTACACCATCGCCTGGATGCGTGATGCCGAGCAGAAGCTGGCGGGCTGGATCACGGCCTACGCTCAGTCCCTGCGGGGCAGCGCCACGCGGTCCGCGGTGATCACTGGGGGCGCGGCCCTGGGCGCCTTGATCCTTATCTTGCTGGTCACCTTGCTCATGGCCAGGTCCCTGGTACTTCCGCTGCGTCGACTCGAAGCGGCCGCCCTGGATGTCGCCGGGATACGCCTGCCCGAGGAGGTCCGTGCGCGAAGCGTGGCCGGGAACGATGGCCCCCCTTCACTAACGGCCCCTGTCGACGTGCAGTCCTGCGATGAGATCGGCCGGGTCGCCCGCGCCTTGGACCGGGTGCACCACGAAGCTGTGCGGCTGGCCGGGGAAGAGACCCGGCTGCGGGGAGACAGCGTCAGTGCCATCCACGCGGGTTTCTTCCGGCGCAGCCACTCCCTGCTGGAGCGCTTGCTCCGGCTGATCGACGGCCTGGAACTCGGCGAGGACGACCCCGAACGGCTGGCCACCCTGTTCGAGATGGATCATCTGGCTACGCGGTTGCGGCGCAACTCGGACACCACGCACGTCCTCACAGGCCACGTGGCACCGCACCACCGGACCGAGCAGATCACCCTGATGGATGTGCTTCGGGCCGCGGTGTCCGAGATCGAGCACTACGACCGGGTCGTTGTCGACGCGCAGCAGGGTGTCTCGGTCAGCGGCAGCGCGGCGGCGGACACCGTGCACCTGCTTGCCGAGCTGCTGGACAATGCCGTCACGTTCTCGCCCGAGACGACCCAGGTCCGCATGTCCGGGCACACAGTGCGCGGGGGCGGCTTGCTGATCAATATCGCCGACGGCGGAACGGGTATGCCCGAGGAGCAGCTGAGGCAGCTCAACCGGCAGCTGGCCCGCGCGGACCTCGCGGACGTGACGGCGTCCCCGCACCTGGGTTTGTTCGCGGTCGCGCAGCTAGCGGCGCGACACGGCATCAATGTGGCGCTCGGGCCGTCCCCGGACGGCGGAACCACAGCCGAGGTACGCCTTCCCGCCGCGCTGATCTCGCCAGACGCCAGGACCGGCGCCTCGCCGAGACCAGCGGGCCAAGCCCTCCAGGCCCGGGCCGGCCGGGAAGCCGCGGCGGCGACAGGGGATCCGCGCCCCTCGCCTGCCTGGGTCCCCGCCGCGCCGAAGTTTGCTCAGGGGCCGGTGGCCGAAGGGCGACAGATCGCCACCCCCGATGCCATTGCGCTGCCGCTCGGCGCGCCGGTGTCAGCCCCGGCGCCATCCGCCTCGGAGCTGGGCGGCAAGCTGCCCATCTTCGAAGCCGTCGAGTCTGGTTATTTCCGCACTCGCGACGGGGACCCGCCCGGTCCGAGCGAGCCGCAAGCGGCCGCTGGTGCGCTGACCTCCGCCGGGCTGCCACGGCGGACTCCGCGGGCCGACCGCATCCCCGGCGCCGCACCGGGCCGGGAGACCGGGCAGGCTACGCCGAAGCGGCGCAGATCGCGGTAGGCGGGCTGGCCAGCTTCCAGCGGGGCTCCCGGCGGGCCCGCACGCTCGTGATCATGGCGGCCGGCGTTCAGGCGGTGGGGCCGCTGCCGAGCCATCCCCGCCGCTTGAACAGGATGAGCAGCAGGATGATCGCGACCACCTCGGAGCCGATGCCGAGGAAGAGGAAGTAGCCGAAGCTCGTCTGCATGTGCGCGATCGGCCAGGCGAAGTTCTGCCCGAAGAAACCGGTCAGGAAGCCCAGCGGGAGGAACACGGTGGCGATGATGGCCAGCTGCTTCATGACCACGTTCAGCCGGTTCGACACCATCGACAGGTGGGTGTCCATGGCGCCGCTGATCAGGTCGCGGTACCCGTCCACCTGATCGTTGATCCGGATGAGGTGGTCGTAGAGGTTGCGGAAGTACGCCGAGCCCTCGCCGGTCATCCCCGGTATCTCCACCATGCCCGCGTTGAGGCTGGCGATCATGTCGCGCTGCGGCGTGACGATCTTGCGGATGGTCATGACCTCGCGCTTCATCCCGAACAGGGTGCCCAGCTGCGCCTCGGTCGGGGTCTTCAGGATCTCGCTCTCGAGGCTGTCGATCGAGTCGTCGAAGTCGGACAGCACCGGAAAGAACGAGTCGACCAGCGTATCCATGATCAGGTAGAAGATCACGGCCTGCGGTCCGGCTACCTTCGTGGAGTGATGGCTGCGGATGCGGTCCCGCACCGTGGCCAGCGCCGGGCAGTTGCCCCGGTGGATGCTGACGATGAATTTCTCGGCGATGAAGCAGTGCACCTCGGCCACGCTCTTCCCGTCGTCGGCGATGCCGAAGGTGACGACGTGGACGAAGCCCTCGTACTCGTCGATGCGGGGCCGCTGGCCGAACCGTTCCGCCGCCTCCACCGCCACCGGGTGGAAGCGAAAGGTGTCGGTCAGCAGGCCCGCGACGTCGTCGTCGGGTCCCGGGTCATGGACGTCCAGGTCGAGCCAGAAGAAGCCGCTCCCGGCCACTGCCTTCTCAATCCCCTGCTGCGTGGCCTCGGTGGCTTCGCCGTGATAGGTGATCGTCCCTTTCATGGGCAAATGGTGTCACGCCCCGGAGCCGGATGCTGGCTGATCAGGGCCTTCTGAGGCCGCCTCGGCGTCGGCGACCGCGTCCACCGCGGCGATATCGGCCGGCGATGCGCCGAGCCGGCGCTCGATGTCGGCCAGCCGCCCGCTGATCACCGACAGCCGCTGGCCCAGGTCGGCGTGGCCCTTCTGGTACTCCTCCCTGTTGGCGTCGGTGTGCTCCTTGACGAAGACCGACGCCACCGTCGCCGTGAGCACGCCGATGAGGCCGATGCCCACCAGCATGAGGACCACGGCGACGGCCCGGCCGCCCTCCGTGGTGGGGTACCTGTCCCCGTAACCGACCGTGGTGACGGTGACGATGGCCCACCAGACGGCGTCGGGGTAGCTGTGGATGTTGCTGCCCTTGGCGTTCTCCTCGAAGAGCAGCACCAGCCAGGCCCCGACGAAGAGCGTGGCCGCCGCGGCGATGAGCACCCGGAACAGGCTGTGGTGCTTGAGTATGGCCGACGCCCGCAGTCCCCCCTCGTGCAGGAGCAGGCTCATCTTCTCGATCCCGACGACGTGCCAGCCCTGAAGCGGGGGCACCACCACGGTGACCGGCTCCACCCACCGCCGCCTGAGGTAGCCGCGCCGGTCCGGGCTGACCACCAGGCGGACCAGGTACTCGGCCAGCAGGACGACCCACGCCGCGAAAAGGGCGCCGACCAGGGCGACGGGCGCCGTGCCGTGCGCTTGCATGGCGCCGATGACGATCGCGATGACCAGCCAGGCGATTCCCAGCAGGGCCATCGGGTACCTCGTGACCCGCTCGATGTCGTCGACGAGGTCGTTGCGCCCGCCCGATGGCTTGGCCCCGGCGATGATCTGGCGCCGCCGCTCTTCCCTGCGGCTCTTCTCTTCCAGTCGCTCGCGCTCCAGCCGCTCCAGCCGCCGGATGCGCTCGATGGAGGATGGCTGCCTGGCCGACTTGATCCCGTGTGGCTCGGTGCTCATGTCAGTGAACTCTCCACGAGGCGGTGGGCGCCGGCCGAGGGCAGCGCGTCGAGGAACCGGGGCGCCCGCCAGCCGCGGCGGTCGTAGGCGGCGGTCACGCCGGCCCGGACCTCCGCGCCGCGGCGGATCTGCGTCAGCGCGATCACCGAGCCGC
>JASHUI010000347.1:0-2783 GCA_030040095.1 Streptosporangiaceae bacterium
CCCGATCCGGTTTACACGCCGGAAGTGCTGCGCCTGCTGCGCCGGTATAACGTGACCGCGACGTTCTCCATGATTGGCCTCCATGTGGCCGCATTCCCGCAACTGGCCGCGGACGTGGCCCAGGCCGGGCACACAATCGCCAACCATACCTGGACGCATTCGGACCTCGTGGGCATGCCCGTCCACCGCGTGCACGACGAGATCACCCAGGCCAGCGACGCGATCCACGCGGCGACCGGCGTCCAGCCGGGGCTGTTCCGCGCGCCCTACGGTGCCTGGTCGCCGGCCGTGATCAGGGAATGCGAGCGGCTGACGATGATCCCGCTGGACTGGTCGGTCGACCCGCGCGACTGGTCCATGCCGGGCGTGCGCAGCATCGTCCGCAACATCATGAGGAACACCCAGCCCGGCTCGATCATCCTCGAGCACGACGGCGGCGGCAACCGGTCCGAGACGGTGGCGGCGCTGGGCATCGTGCTGCCCCGGCTGCTGGACGAGGGCTACCACTTCGCGACTCCGTGACTCCCTAACCGGATCCCGGCCCCGGGCCGGCGCGCTCTACGATGGCCCCCGACGGTCACCTGGTGAGGGAAGGCATGGGCAGCCACAGCGCGAAGAACTTCCGAGGAGTCCGGATCATCGTCACCGGGGGCGGCACCGGCGGCCATACCTATCCCGCCCTGACCACGATCCGGGCCGTGCGCGCCCGGCTCGAGGCGGACGGGACCCGCGCGCAGTTCCTGTGGGTGGGCGTGGCCAGCGGCCTGGAGGCGAGGATCTGCCGCCAGGAGGGCATACCGTTCCGGGCCATCACCACCGGCAAGCTGCGCCGGTCCCCGACGCCACGCGAGCTGGCCAGGAACGTGGCGGACGCGCTGCGCATCCCGCTGGGCATGCTGCAGGCCTTCGTCATCGTCGCGCGCACCAAGCCGGACGTGGTGCTGTCCACCGGGGGCTACGTCTGCGTTCCGATCGGCGTCGCGGCCTGGCTGCTGCGCCGGCCGCTGGTCATGCACGAACAGGTCTCCGCGCTGGGGCTGGCCAACCGGATCCTGGCCCGGCTGGCCACCCGGGTGCTGCTCAGCCACGACTCCTCGCTGTCCTACCTGCCGCCACGGGCGCGCGGCCGGGCGGCCGTGACCGGCAACCCGATCCGCCCCGAGGTGCTCACCGGCGACCGCCGCCGCGGCC
Source organism: Streptosporangiaceae bacterium (assembly GCA_030040095.1). GTDB lineage: Bacteria > Actinomycetota > Actinomycetes > Streptosporangiales > Streptosporangiaceae > JASHPR01. Next base: position 1,192 of record JASHUI010000347.1, read on the forward strand.
TGGCCGCCTACGGCGCCGGGGCCGAGCCGCCGCTGGTGCTGGTAACCGGCGGTGCCACCGGCGCCGTGCAGATCAACGACCTGGTCGCGCGGATCCTGCCGGACGTGCTGCCCTACTGCTACCTGATGCACCAGTCCGGCGAGTACGGCTTCGCCAGCGCCCGGGCCGCCGCGGCGGCACTGCCCGGGCCGCTCGCCCGGCGCTACCGGCTGGTCGACTACATCCACGACGAGCTGCCCGACGTCCTGGCCGCCGCCGACGTCGTCATCGGCCGCAGCGGCGCCGGCACCACCGCGGAGCTGACCGCGCTCGGCAAGGCGAGCATCCTCATCCCGCTCGTGCCCACCGGCGGCGACGAGCAGCGCCGCACCGCCCGGCACCTGGCCGAGTCGGGGGCGGCCCGGATGCTCACCGGGCCCGACGCCACGCCGGAACGGCTGCGCGACGAGCTGCTCGCGCTGCTCAAGAACCCGCAGGAGCGCGAGGGCCTGGCCGCGGCCGCCCGCAGGCTGGGCCGGCCCGACGCGGCCGAGCGCGTCGCACAGGAGGTCATCGGCGCGGCCAGGAAGCGGCCGAGCCGGAATGCCTGATCGATCGCGGTATCGCCGGCTATCGCCCGCAGTACGATTCCACGCGTGGTCCAGACGCCCGTCACCCTAGGGTGATCGCCGATGCTGCGCGGACAGCTCGCGGTCTTCTTGTCGTGCTCGGAGAGGTTCAAGACCTCGCTCGCCTGGCCGATTCGCGATGCCCTGGCCGGCCAGGGACTGCTGGCCGTGATCGTGAGCGACGAGCCGCCGCTGCCGTCGTCCGGCCTGCGCGGCACCGCCGAGACCAGCATCGAGGCCTACCTCGATGCGTCGTCCGCGTTCGTGGCGTTGTGCACGGCCGACTACGAGCTCAGTGACGGCTCGCGCTACCCCCGGGCCAACATCATCGACGAGATCCAGCAGGCCAGCGCCCGCCCGCAGCTGCGGGACCGCAGCCAGGTGCTGAAGTCGCCGGGGGTCCTGCTGCCGAGCGACATCACCCCGACGTACGACAGCCTTGACGTCACCCAGCCGGCCGTGGCGGCCGAGGCCGTGCTGAAGCAGCTGCAGCAGTGGGGGATCGGGGGCTCGGCCCCGGCGGCCGCGCCGCACGCGGTGAGCGCCGGCTCCGGGAACGACCTGGCCGCCCTGTTCGCCGGGCTGCGCCCGGGCGACAGGGACGAGGCCCGCAGGAGGATCTACCGGCTGCTGCGCGACCGGCCCGGGGAGCGGCGCACCTCGATCGCGGCCGAGCTGCACCGCGAGATCACCGAATCCGGCGACCAGGCCCGCGCGCTCGCCGCCGCCACGCTGCTCGAGGCGGCATCGGGTGTCGACGCCCGGCTGGTGCCGGCCGGCCTGGTCGAGGCCCTGGCCGGGCACCCGCGGTATCAGGCGCGCTCGTGCGCGGCGAACGTGCTCCGGGACCGGGCCGGCGTGGCGCCGCTCGACGTGCCGCTCGAGGTCCTGGGACGGCTGGCCGCGCCGGTCACCGAAGACTGGCTGGTCTGGGCGCCCGCCATGGCCGCCGTGCAGATGCTCGCCCGGCACCGGCCGGACGCA